>CAMWXQ010000038.1 GCA_947178235.1 uncultured Muribaculaceae bacterium | reverse complement strand
GCTGGGTCGTCGGTTCGGCGCTGTACCTGACGTACCTCCACTCGACCGACTACGACGCCATCCGCACGACCGAAGACTGGGTGGCGACACTCCTCAACCCGATGTGGTATGACACCCTCCCCTCGCGCCTCACCGTCATCGGTCTCATCATTCTCCTCCTCCTCGTCGCCATGGCTGTCATCGGCTCGTGGCTCCCCGCCCGCCGCGTCGGGCGCGTCGCACCGGTCGACGCCCTCCGCGACGAATGATTGGTTTAAGGTTTAGCGCGCTTTGCGCGTCAGGTTAAAGTTTAATAAAAAAACATTATACAACAAACGATATGATCACCCTCAAAGAAATCAACAAAATCTACCGCACTGACGAAATCGAAACCCAGGCACTCGAAAACGTGAACATCCATGTCGACAAAGGCGAATTTGTCAGCGTCATGGGCCCCTCGGGCTGCGGCAAGTCCACACTCCTCAACATCGTCGGCCTCCTCGACACCCCCACATCGGGCACCGTCTCGATCGCCGGCAAGGAGGTCACAGGGATGTCCGACGCGAAGCTCGCCGCGTTCCGCAACTCGAAGCTCGGCTTCGTGTTCCAGAGCTTCCACCTCATCGACTCGCTCAACGTCATCGACAACGTCATGCTCCCCCTCCTCTACCGCACATGCAGCCGCTCGGAGCGCGAGCGCCTCGCCCGCGAGGTCCTCGACCGCGTCGGCCTCTCGCACCGTATGCGCCACCGCCCCTCGCAGCTCTCGGGCGGCCAGTGCCAGCGCGTAGCCATCGCCCGCGCCATCGTCGGCAACCCCGAGATCATCCTCGCCGACGAACCCACGGGTAACCTCGACTCGAAGATGGGTGCCGAGGTCATGGATCTCCTCCACACCCTCAACCGCGAGGACGGACGCACCATCATGATGGTGACCCACAACGAGGAACAGGCCCGCCAGACCGACCGCATCATCCGATTCTTCGACGGCCGACAGGTCCAGTAAAAACCGACAGCAAGACTACACACAGATGCAGAACTACTTCAAACAAGCCCTCGCGTCGCTCCGCTCCCAGCCCATGGCGAGCTGGACGACCATCGCAGGCACCACACTCGCCATATTCCTCATAATGGTGACGGTGATGATGGAGGACATAAGGATCGCTCCGTACGCTCCCGAGAGCGGCCGTGACCGATGGCTCGTACACCGATTCACATCCATCAAGAACAACAACTGGGGCAACGACCAATCGAGCAATGCAGGGTTCAATACCAAGGTTGCGAAGGCCGTGTTCATGGCCATGGAGACCCCCGAGGCCGTGACCACACTCAGCATAGCTCCGTCCGAGGCACTCGTCTCGATGAGCAACGGCAAATCCTTCGGGGCGCAGCTCCTCGACGTCGACCACGGATTCTGGAAGGTGATGGACTTCACCTTCATCTCCGGAACACCCTTCGGCGAGGCCGAATTCGAGTCGGCACAGCCGGTGGCAGTCATCAGCGAGTCCGTTGCCCGCAAGCTCTTCGGCTCGACAGATGTCACGGGGCGGCGGATCGAAATCGACCACAACCCCTATCGCGTCATCGGTGTCGTGCGCGATGTCTCGACCCTCGCCCATGACGCATACGCCGACGTATGGGTCCCCTACACCACGACCAACACCGCCAAAAACAAGTTCAACGAGTATCTCGGCTCGCTCAAAGCCATCATCCTCCCGCACAGCCGCGAGGAGATCCCGAAGGTTCGCGAGGAGTATGACCGCCTGTGGGCCAAGCTCGGGGACGAGGCCAAGGAGGACGGATGGGAATTCATCCCCCGCGACAGGCCGTACGACCAGGAGACCGCCGTCAACACCATGTGGGCCAACGTGGACCCCGACATGGCGAGTGTCCGCAAGAGCCAGTACATCATCTGGGCCGTGCTGCTACTGGTGCCCGCTGTCAACCTCAGCTCCATGACCCACAGCCGCCTCTCGCGACGCCGCGAGGAGATAGGGGTGCGCCGTGCCTTCGGAGCGACACGGGGCGAGATCCTCACCGACCTCTTTGTCGAGAATCTCATCATCACCCTCTTCTCGGGCCTGTTGGGGCTGCTGCTCAGTGTCATGTTCGCCTTCTTCGGCACATCGATGATCTTCGCCGAGGCCTCGGTCACGGGCGAGGTCACCCATCTCACCGCAGGGATGCTGCTCAACTGGCACGTCTTCGGCCTCGCACTCATCTTCTGCCTGGTGCTCAATCTCCTGTCCGCCACACTCCCCGCATGGCAGGCCTCGCGCACAAATGTCGTCAACGCCATCGCAGGAAAGAAATAAACCTACACAACTACATACCCCGGATATACAATGAAACGCAAACTCCTAAGACAGATGCTCAACGAGTGGCGCGCAAACCTATGGCTCGCCATCGAGCTGCTGCTGGTCAGCGTGGTCATGTGGTTCCTCGCCGACAAGCTCTGGGTCATGAACGCGGCGTACAACGAGCCGCGCGGCCACGATATATCGCACTGCTACAAACTGGCGGTCAGCCAGTTGGCCGAAACCTCCCCTGAATTCAAGAAATATAAGGACCGCCATGAACAGGTCGCTGACTTCGAAACACTCATCGAGCGCCTCGAAGCGCGTCCCGAGGTCGAATGTGTCAGTTATAGCCTCAACGCCATACCGTACAACGGCAGCAACAGCGGCATAATGCTGAACCTCGACTCCATCAGTACCGGCTCCGTCCAGCAACGAATGGTCTCCCCCGGGTTCATCCGTGTATTCCGCATCCACGGAGCCGACGGCGAGAGCCCCGAAGAACTCGCCCGCGTGTTCGAGAACATGACCGAGTTTGATTTCCTCGCTGCCTCCAACCTGCTGGACCGATCTAAACTCAAAATAGATCTGAAATCGCTCTACGGAAGCACATTCGCCTGCGGAAACGAAGACTCATTGAAGCTCGTCAGAGCCTATCAGCCGATCCGCAACCAGGATTATCAATCCTCGGGTTGGACATGGTCGGCAATCATGATTCCACTCACAGGCAGTAATAAGCGATGGGCCAACGAGGTCGTCGTCCGCCTGCGCGAGAACATGGATACGGAAGATTTCAAGGAGAATATCATGAAGGATGCCCTGGGCCCACTGCGTGTCGGCAACTACTATATCCGCTCAGTCCAGTCGCTCGAATCGATCCGCCACAATTTCCAGATCGAGCATGTGCAGCAGATAATCAATACGATCCTCGTAGTGGTATTCCTTCTGATCAACATCTTCCTCGGTGTGCTCGGCACATTCTGGTTCCGCACGTCGCAACGTACATCCGAAATAGCCCTGCGCATGAGCGTGGGGGCAACGCGCCGCGACATCTTCAACCGCATCATTGCCGAGGGCGAGCTGATTCTGCTCATCGTCACCCCCTTAGCCATAGTGGCCGACTGGCTCATGACCCACTACGAGTTCAATGGCTACTATAAGGCCTTCTTCGAGGCTCCCAGATTCGTGGGCACGGTGGCTATCACTTGGGCCGTGCTCGCCCTGATGATCGCCGTGGGCTCCTTCATCCCCGCCCGCAGGGCCATGAAGATCTCGCCCGCCGAGGCTCTCAAAACCGACTGACAACCCCAGGAAATGGACAATATAAGCTTCTTAAAAACAATGCGCGCCGCCGCTCTCATCCTGGCCCTGCTCCTCGGGGCCGGGGGGAGGGCCGTGGCCCGCTCCATTACCCTCGACGAGGCGGTCATCCTCGCGAGGGCACAGAGCGTCGACGCCGCCGTGGCGCTCAACGAGCTCCGCAAGAGCTATTGGAGCTACCGCACATACCGCGCCGACCTGCTGCCCGAAGTCAATTTCAACGCGACCATCCCCTCGTACCGCAAGAGTTATAGCCCGTATCAGCATGAGGATGGCTCGTACACCTTCGTGCGCAACAATGTGATGCAGATGAGCGGCGAGATCTCGGTCGAACAGAGCATTTGGCCGACGGGGGGTACCCTGTCGCTCAACACCTCGATCGACTGGCTCCGTCAGCTCGACCGCGGAGCCTTCAACCGCTTCATGTCGGTGCCGGTGGCACTCACCCTCAGCCAGCCGATATTCGCCGTCAACAATGTGAAGTGGAACCGCCGCATCGAGCCTGTCCGCTACGAGGAGGCGAAGGCCAACTTTGTCAGCGCGACAGAGAAGGTGGCGATGAACGCGGTGGCCTACTTCTTTGACCTGCTCATGGCCAAGGAGAATCTCGGAATCGCACGGCAGAACTACTCGAACGCCCGCAAGCTGCACGAGGTCGCCGTAGCCAAGCGCGAGATGGGGCAGATCAGCCGCAACGACCTGTTGCAGCTCGAACTGAACCTGCTCAACGCCGAGTCGTCGCTGACGGACCGCGAGAGCTCGTACCGCGCGGCCCAGTTTGCGCTCAGTGCGTTCCTCGACATCGAGGATGGCGAGGAGCTCGACCCTGTCGTGCCCGCCGAGGTCCCCGCGGGGGATGTGGTCTACGCCGATGTGCTCGACAAGGCTCTGGCCAACAACTCATTCTCGCGCAACATCCGCCGCCGTCAGCTCGAGGCAGACTATGAGGTCGCCAAGGCCAAGGGGGCGATGCGCCAGATCACGCTCTTCGCCCAGGTGGGCTACACGGGCACCGCCGACAATGCGGGGGACGCATACTCGCGCCTCAAAGACAACCAGGTCGTGGAGATCGGTTTCAAGATTCCACTGCTCGACTGGGGCAAGCGCCGAGGCAACGTCAAGGTGGCCGAGAGCAACAGGATGGTGGTCGAGAGCCGTCTGCGCAAGGAGCAGATGGAGTTCAGCCAGGACATCTTCATCCTCGTCGAACGATACAACAACCAGCGCCGTCAGCTTGCAATCTCGCAGCGCGCCGACACCATCGCCGAGGCCCGATACAACACCAATGTCGAGACCTTCATGGTGGGGCGCATATCGACACTCGACCTCAACGACTCGCAGCTCTCGAAGGACGAGAGCCGCCAGGCTATGATCAATCAGCTCTACCTCTACTGGCGCTACTACTATCAACTCCGCTCGCTCACCCTCTGGGACTTTGCCACAGGCCGCGGCATCGACGCCGACATCGACCGTATCATCAAGGGGTCCTGAACCCCTCCTCACACTTGCATTTTAACCTCATTCTTACTAACTTTGCACCTCGATATGACACCTCCACGAATACTCATTGTCGACGACGACAGCTCGGTGCGCCTCTCGCTCAAACTGCTGCTCGGACGCAACGGATATGACGTCACCACCACGGCCTCGCCCGCCGAGGCGATGGCCGTCGTGCGCGGGTCGCGTCCCGACCTCGTGGTCATGGACATGAACTATTCGATGTCGACCACTGGCGAGGAGGGGCTGACCCTGCTCAGCCAGATCAAGGTGTTCCACCCCGACGTCCCGGTGATACTCATCACGGCCTGGGGGAATATCCCGCTCGCCGTCGAGGGTATCCGCGCGGGGGCATTCGACTTCATCACCAAGCCGTGGGACAATGCCGCGCTACTGTCGCGCATCTCCACGGCCATCGCCCTCTCGGGTGACACGGGTGAGAAGGGCACGGACACTCCGCTCGAACGCTCGCGCATCATAGGCCGCTCGCCTCAGCTGCTCAACATCCTCGACACGGTGTCCCGCGTGGCCGCCACCGATGCCCCGGTGCTGATAACAGGCGAGAACGGCACGGGCAAGGAGTTGATAGCCGAGGCGATACACCGCAACTCGCGCCGCGCCTCGGGGCCGATGGTCAAGGTCAATCTCGGCGGCATATCGTCGTCACTCTTCGAGAGCGAGATGTTCGGCCACAAGAAGGGGGCCTTCACAGGAGCGGTGGCCGACCGCGACGGACGATTCGCCGTGGCCGAGGGGGGCACAATCTTCCTCGACGAGATCGGCGACCTCGACCTCAACTGCCAGGTGAAGCTGCTGCGCGTCTTGCAGGAGCATACATATGAGCCTCTCGGCGACAGCCGCACGAGGCGGGCGGATGTGCGCGTCGTCTGCGCCACCAATGCCGACCTCCCCGCGATGGTCGCCGCGAAGACCTTCCGCGAGGACCTTTTCTACCGCATCAATCTCATCACCCTCTCCCTGCCGCCGCTGCGCGAGCGCCGCGACGACATCCCCCTGCTCGTCGACCATCTGCTGCGCAAGGCGTGTGCCTCGGCGGGCAGGGAACTCCCCGAGGTCACCCCGGGGGCGATGGAACTGCTGATGCGCCAGCCGTGGCCGGGAAATATCCGTCAGCTCTCGAACATCGTCGAGCGCACCCTGCTCGTGACCCCGGGACAGACACTGACCGAACAGAATTTCCTCGCCCAGGGGCTCTCGGCCAATCCCGCATCCACATCCACGCCCGGCGCACTCGTGTCGGCCGAGAAGGAGGCGATCGAGAAGGCCTTGGCTACGACGGGTGGAAACCTGTCGCGCGCGGCGGCGATGCTCGGAATCACGCGCCAGGCCCTCTACCGCCGCATTGACAAATACGGAATCAACCTATGAGACTAAGCTGGATATTCACACTCACACTCTTCCTGCTCTCGGGGTCGGTGGTCGCACTCATGCTGCTCGACTACGGCAGTACACCGTACAAGGTGATGTGGGGTGTGGCTCTCCTATGCGTGGTTCTCATCATCCTCTTCTACCTCAACATCCTGCGTCCGCTCAAAACCCTCGCCAACGGCATCGACCTGCTGCGTGCCCAGGATTTTTCGAGCCGCCTCGCACGTGTCGGCCAACGTGAGGCCGACCACATCGTCGATATGTTCAATTCGATGATGGATGCGCTCAAACAGGAGCGCCTGCGTCTGCGCGAGCAGAATCATTTCCTCGACCTGCTCGTCGGGGTCTCGCCGCTCGCCATCATCATCCTCGACCGCGAGGGGAGGATGACTGACGCAAACAAGGCCGCCGCCACATTTCTCGGCGCTGACACGGGTGCCTCCCTCGCGGGTCTCACCCCGGGAGACACAGGCACGGAACTCGGCCAAATCCTCGGCTCGCTGGCCGATGACGAGGTTAGGGTCGTGCGGTTGAACGACTCGATGGTCTACCGATGCTCGCGCCTGTCATTCATGGAGAGCGGGTACAGCCATCCGTTCTTGATCGTCGAACAGCTCACCGACGAGGTGCGCAAGGCCGAGAAGAAGTCCTATGAGAAGGTCATAAGGATGATTGCCCACGAGGTCAACAACTCGGTCGGGGCGGTCACCTCGGTCCTGGGGACGGCTGCCTCGGAGGTCTCTGATCCCGACCTCACCGAAGCACTCACGGCCTGCGAGCGCCGATGCAGGGACATGAGCGCCTTCATCACCAAATTCGCCTCGGCGGTCAAGATTCCGGAGGCCGTGAAGACGGAGTGCCGCATGGACCTCCTGCTCCACTCATGGGCTCCCGTACTCGAAAGCATCTGCGCGACTTTCGGCGCACGATTCCATCTCGAAATTCCCGCCGACAGCGTGTGGACCGTCTATATCGACCCAGTGCTCATCGAACAGGCCATAACCAATATCGTCAAGAACGCCGCCGAGAGCGCGGGAGAGGGTGGGAATGTCACACTCACACTCAGCCGCCCCGGTGTCACGGTGACGGTCACCGATGACGGCCCCGGCATCAGCGCCGAGACAGCGGGGATGCTCTTCACCCCATTCTTCTCGACAAAGCCCTCGGGGCATGGGCTCGGGCTGCTGCTCGTGAGCGAGGTCCTGACCTCGCACGGCGCACGCTTCTCGCTCCGCACCGCGTCGGACGGCCTCACCCGCTTCACAATCCGTTTCTGACCTGCGCCCGACTCTTCGCAACTTTTAACAATTCAATCTCCCCGTATCTCGGGGCGATTGAGTAATTTTGTGCTTTGTTTAATTAGGAAAGACGTATGCAGAAATTTACAAAGATTGTTGCCACAGTCTCCGACAAGCGTTGTGAGGTCGAATTTATCAAGACCCTCGCCGATGCGGGAGTGAATGTGGTGCGCATGAACTCGGCCCACCTCGAATACGAGGGATTCCGAAAAATCGTAGAGAATACACGCGCGGCCTCGGACCAGATT
>CAMWXQ010000037.1 GCA_947178235.1 uncultured Muribaculaceae bacterium | reverse complement strand
GAAATCAAAATATACTCTTTTCTTATCTTGGCAATCGGATGTTAACTCGGCTCGTACAGCCATTGAATCAGCAGTTAAAGGTGCAATTACCTACCGAATTAATAAGTCTCAACAATGCCTCAGAGTACGGACGTACGGTCCGTGCGTCCGTAGCGTCGAGGGGGTAACACCCACATTTTGATACGTCTACGCCTCAGACGTACGAGCTCTCCTCCGAGGAGATCTGCCACCACACGTCCCCACATAGGAGGGCGGAGCCCTCGAATCTAAAAAAGCCCCACGAATTTTTCGTGGGGTAACTTATTGCCTCTCAACCCATCAACCGCAGCGCGGTTGCATCCGAAAACAGCACAATTAGAGCGAAGCCGAGGGTGGAAAGTATGGATTAAAGTTAAATATTGCAAAAACGGAATCGTTTTGGATACCAAATTGGAGACCAATCGTTATCTTTGCAAAAAAGACACTACTATGCAGATAATCACAGCCCGAGAATTCCGTTCGAACCAGACCCGTTATTTCCGTGAGGCCAAGAAAGGCGCCTCCGTCGTATTGACCTCGCGCGAGGGCAACTTCCGTCTCGTGCCCGTAACCCCCGATGACACCCTCGTCAATCGTCACCTCCTTGCCTCCCTCAAAGAGGTCAAAGCCCACATGGATGGCACGATGACTCTCCCCAAAGCCGACGAGATCACGTTCTGAGGATGGAAATCATCGCTACCCAGATGTTTGTGCGCAGCGCCAAGCAGATTGCCAAACGATACCGCAGCTTCAATGATGATTACCAAGCCCTGTTGCGCGAACTCAGAGAGAATCCACATTCCGGCGCCGACCTCGGTGGCGGATTCTTCAAGGTTCGGATGGCTATAAAATCCAAAGGCAAGGGAAAGTCCGGAGGAGCACGTGTAATAACCCTTGATGCCATAGAACGCAACGGCAACCTCTATCTGCTGTACGCGTATGACAAATCGGACTATGATTCGGTCAAGGTCGATGTTCTCCGTGGCTATGCCCGCGAACTCGGGATCGTTGAAGAATGACGAGACCTCCTACCACAACCGGAGCTACCGAAATAATAAATCTCTCAACAATGCCTCAGAGTACGGACGTACGGCCCGTGCGTCCGCAGCGTTGAGGGGGATGATGTCCATTTTGATACGTCTACGCCTCGGACGTTCGAGCCCTCCTCCGAGGCGATCTGCCACCACACGTATCCACATAGGAGGGCGGAGCCCTCGAATCTAAAAAGCCCCACGAATTTTTCGTGGGGTAACTTATTGTCTCTCAATCCTCAACCGCAGCGGGGTTGCATCCGAAAACCCCAAGCGCCGCGCTCGTGCTCAACTCCACTTCACTCCTCATTGACATTTTCCCATAAATATTTTAGAATAAATTGCCTTTTTGAGTGTCTAATCAAAAAAATTTGCTTACCTTTGCATCGACCGATGGAGGAGAAATACCGTCGGAAAAGAAAAGTGTCAAGCTTTCTTTCTCAGCTAAACGAACCGCCAATTCAACAACAACCTGAGATAGAGTGAGATTAGACGCTCTTTCTGTATTTGTCACGCTCGTACTGCGACCGCGAGGTCGCACCATAGCATAGACAAAGCAGAGGGGCAGTTTATTCTACCCTCATATATCATTCAGGTTGAGGCCTTGGCGGGCCTGTTTAGCTATGATAGAGGCGCGATGAATTCCCCTCTTTTCTTGTACCCAAACAAACCGCCGAATTAGGGAAACAGGAGGCTATTTAATAATAAATATGAGAGGTTTATGCCTGCTTTTCTTTGGACTAATTTCATGTTATTATGCATCGGCAAATACCACAAGCGGAGAATGTCCTCCTTGGATAAATGGGGATTTCCCACCTAGAAATAACGAATCCTACTATTTTATGCGTTCTGATGGCAGCGGCTATTCATTGAATGACGCTCTGCACGATGCAGACTTATTGCTAGTCTCTTCTCTGATGAGGGCAGCGGGGGTAACCGTGTCGGGTTCACAGATTGAAAATGTACTCTTTAAAAGTCATAACGACAATGTGAACGAGAGCATCAACTCGGAATATAGATATGAATTTGAATTAAATAGCGTTCATATTGCGTTCAAGGCAGTCGACAAGTACTGGGAAAAGACCAAAAATGGTTATGAATGCAAAGTATTGTATGAAGTCGCTTATAATCCATGGTCTATTAATTATGAGCCTGTGGAATATTCCTCGAAATATGGTGCCCGCGGTTTTTGGCGTTCTGCGCTCATACCTGGTTGGGGTCAGATGTATAAACGGAGTTTTGCAAAGGGAACATCAATTTTGGTCATTGAGGCAACCGCTATAACAGCAGCCATTGTTTATGATGGTAAATATTCCTCCTATATTCGAAAAAGTAAAGTTACGAGTGATGCAAATGCGATAAAGTTTTATCGCAATAAGGCCAATAATGCCAAGAACATCCGCAATGGTCTCATTGTCGGTGCTTCTGCTATATACATTTATAACTTAGTAGACGCAATAGCAGCCAAAGGAAAACTTAGGTATGTGAAAAACAAGAATAATAGTTTAGCTTTTGCCCCATATTTCGATATGAAGAGTTCTGTTGGGCTTTCAGTTGCTTGTACATTCTAATAATTAGAACCACACTAATATACAAATAATTCATTATGAGAAATCTTTTTCAAATCATCCTGTTTCTCCCATTATTCTTGTTGTGGGGGTGCGGGACAGAGGATTTCGTATCTATCGTAGGTCAGATCGAGGGTGTTGTTGTGAACGCCGAAACGAAAGAACCTATCATGGGATGTGAAATCATTTCCGTTTCTAACGGCACGAAGTTCACCGATGAGAATGGGCGTTTCACTTTCTCTGATGTCGAGCCCGGAAAAGTCGAGCTCACATACAAGGCAGTAGGATTTGAAACAATTACGAGAGAGTTCAATGTGACAGCAGGAAAAACTGTTTCTGCAAACACATCTCTAAAACCTGTCGCTATTGTCAATACCCTTTCTCCAAATAAGACTGTTTTGGATTTTGGCAACCGAACCGCCGTACAAAATCTCATACTTAAAAATCCAACCACCTCATCCATATCATATCACATCACTACTGATGCCGAATGGATCACGACAGAACCCAAACAAGGAACTGTTTTGGCTGGTATGGAGTCAACCATTGCAGTATCAGTAGATCGTAATGAAATTAGTGATGGCAGTTATGAGAAAACCCTCTATGTTGAGACTGCAACAGCTAGATTAGAAATATTGATCCAGGTTATCAAAGGAACAGAAGTCCGACCTTCTGTCAATACCATCTCCGTAACACAAAGTGCGGATAACCCCTCGACTATATTGGCAGAAGGTGCTGTAATTGTCGTTGGAAGCTCGTCAATTAAACGTCATGGTTTCTGCTACTCGATAGGAGAAGAGCCAACCCTTGAAAAGAATCTCGGTTATACAAATCTTGGAGATATTAGCACTCCGCGAGATTTCTTTGGGAAAATCCCCAATATGGAATACGATAAAGAGTATCATGTGAGAGCGTATGCAGTAAACGAAACAGGCGTTGGCTATGGGGAAACCTTAACAATAACTCTCACTAAGAAGGAATCAGCCGAAATCACAACTAAGGAAGCTACAAATATTACATCTTCATCGGCTACATTGTATGGTGTTGCTGTTGGAGGTTCGGTTAATTCGTTTAATACAATTGGTTTCTACTATGGAGAAACGGCGGATTGTAAAATGAAGTCAGAAAATGCAATTGTAAATGGCAGCGAATCATTCAGTGTACAAATAAATAATCTGTCAGCCGATACTGAATACTTCTATAAGGCTTATGGCATAGATAGTAAGGGTAATGTTCAGTATGGAGAAGTAAAGTCATTCAGAACCAACAAGGATACCACAAATGATGGCTCTTTTTCGCTGGTTACGTCACAACCGACGGATGTTGGCACAACATCCGCAACATTGAATGGAGCAATTACGACAAATGGGAAAGTAAAGATTAGAGAATATGGATTCTTTTATGGAACCTCTTCTAATCCTTCTATAAGGACTTGTGTAAAAAGTTATGGCTCACCCACAGCCATTGGTTCAGAATCGTATATCGCAAAACTAACCAATCTAGAAGAGAATAGGACGTATTATTATCAAGCATATGCTATCGATGATAATGATAATATTCGCCGTGGCTCCGAGCAAACCTTTATAACCAAGACGACACCATCAATAATAATAAATTCATTGAGAATGGATCTCATATCCTCTTTGAAATATGGCGATGAGTACGAAATGTCCGGAGAGGCTACGTTGTACCCACAAGGCAATACAGTTATCGAAGCGGGCTTTTTATATCGATGTGATGGCTACGATTTGGATTACAATAGAGGAACGAAGATACAATGTGAAATTAAGGATAATAAAATCTCGTTTAAAGAAAAGCATACCCAATTTGACGATTACGGCAGATACTATCGTGCCTATATGATCCTCTTAGATGGGTCCATTATTTATAATGGGAAAAAAATATACGTTGCGAGTGACTTGCCTTATTCACAAGAATAAGTCGTAAGAAAATATGCCTAGAACAATATTTGATGTAAGGTAATATGCAAATATTGCTTTCATTTAAGAATAAAACATATTTCATAACTAATCATGAAAAGACTAATTGTTGTCTTAATCGGAATCCTGTTTCTAATTCCGACATATACAGCAGAGGCAAAGGACAGCCAACTCGAAAAAGCTCGTAAAAAAGAGCTCAGTCAGAAACTAAAAGAGTACAAGAAAGGAAAGTGGGAAATCATGGGGAGCCATACACTTGACTTTGCACTTGCCAAACACTATGACCGTCTCAACACACTTGGTGACGATGCGCATGAGATTGAAGGTATCTCGACACGGACTAAGTCGAAAAATACCGGCAAGCAGGCTGCAATCAACAACGCAGTGATTACTTACGCCCAAGAGGCTGGCAGTACTCTGCGAGGCCGCGTTGTGAGCGATCTCAACGTCAACGGAGTGAATACCGATGGCGAATTCGACAATTTCTACGCCGCATACGAACGACTTGTGGAGAAAGAAATTCGAAACGAGATGGAACACAGCTATACAATCATAAGGCCTAATGGTGACGGGACTTATGAAATACGGTCATATTTCATCATTTGTGAAAGCGCCGCAAGCAAAGCGCGAATGCGTGCACTTGAAGAGGCGATGAAAAACTCAGAAGCCGCACAGAAGTATGGAGATCAGATTTCCAACTTTGTTAAAGATGGTTTCCAAGAATAATCTGATGAATAATCAATTCCATCGGATTCATCTACGGACTGTACTCCTACTCATAGGTTGGCAGGAAGTCTCCTATGGTGGTAATAAGTCCAATCTTGAAAGTAATAGAGTTGGTTGAATCAGATAATCAACTACTCTACCAACTGAGCCCAATTCCATGGCCGAAGGCCATAGATGCCTCGAAGAGGCACAACATCCGAAACCCCAATGTGGCCGAAGCGAAGCGGAGGCCTCATTGGGGACCCTCTCGCCAACTCTCACCTCCAACCTCGCCGAGGTTGCACAACGTCCACGTTGACGCTGTTAAACCTCCACGAGGTTGATGTTTGGGGCGGGTTGCCTTACCCCAGTGAGGTCTCCGCTTCGCTCCGCCCACACTGGGGCTTCACTTGTCGTACCCCTGCGGGGCACCTATGGCCTTCGGCCATGCGAAAATCAATACAATTATGACGAAGTTTTTTTACTGTCTATTGACCCTACTTCTCTATCCAATGGCTGCGTCTGCCCAAAGTTATACGACTTTGGATGGGCGGGTGGCCAAGAAGGTGGCGGAGTTCTATGATTGGCGCGACTATAAGTATTATCTTGTGAATGACCCCGACCAGTACGAGACCCCAAATGCCGACCTGTGGGTGCTTCAAAAGGTCCTGCCAAACGGGAATCGGATAACGGTCTTGAATCCCTATTGTATGGAGGGGGCCATAAAGGATGCCACGCTCGTCGGCGACAATCTGTATGTGATCAATACGACGTACCGCAGTGGTGACAACCTGGCCTGTCTGAATACGAGGACAGGCAAATGGAGCAATCCTATCCCCGAGTGCAGCCAATGCAGTTTCGTATGTTGGAATACAGTTTGGGTGGAGTATGCAGAGCTCATATACGAGGGCGAATGTACGGCCGACAATAGATATAGATGTACATATACAATGGTAGACTTAGAATAGCCGAGATGCCTACGTTGACGCTGTAAAACCTCAACTATTAGTTTTGCATCATAAAATAAAAAGTTTATCTTTGCAAGGTCGATGTTTGGGGGTGGGGGACCTTGCCCCTTGTCGTGCCCTGCTGGGAACCTATGGCCTCGGGCCATGCAAAAATCAATACTAATATGAGAAATTTCCTTTACCATCTGACCGTACTTCTCCTCTTTGCCGTTGCTGCCTCGCTCCCTGCAGTCGCCTCCATCCCGACTTATAGGTTGGAGGGGTTGATTGGCGGGAAGTATGCGGTGGTGATCGAATTGGAGGAGTTTGAGGATGGCCTATTCTCGGGTCGGTATGCCTATAAGTCGACCCTCGAAAGGAGTGGGGATGTCGAGTGCTCTTGGCTGAGGATCAATCCAAGCTACGAGGACCCGGCCTCCCAATGGAGTGTGAGAGATTGTCGGCCTATGCCGGTCGAGGAGTGGTATAACGTCCGGTTCGACGACCGCCGACACTTGACCGCCTCGATGAAGAACAACCAGGGCAAGCAGTACACCGTCGAAGCCACCGTCGTGAGCCGTGTAGACAAGGATTCGGACTTGACGCTATACTTCAAGGAGCATATCGGCGATTATGCCGGAGCGTTCGGCATGTTCAAGAACCCGACCATAGAGGGCCACTTCCAGAGACTCATGGGAATCCCCGATTTCGAGTACCTCAAAGATATATGCCAAGTTGAGTTTCCCATCGAGTATAACAATGGCATGTATTGGAGCTACGGCTTCAAGGCCCATCAGTGCTGCGATCCCGCCGTCCTGTGGGCATACGATACGATCAGCGAATCCTTCTATGTATGGGTTCGCATGAATGGCCGCGACTATCAGTGGTCGGATACAGGCGAGATACCTTTCAAGTTCCGCATCCTGGCCGAAAATCAATTCTGACCAGACAGGCCGGGAAGCCCACGCGGTCGGAGGGCAATATTCGGGCGATCTAAGGCGTTATTAGGTAAAAGTTTAAGTCAATATGAAATACCTCTTAGCCACCCTGATGACCTCATTGGCACTCGTGTCATGCTCCAATGAGGACAGTCCCGAACCCGTCGCCGTCCCGCAGGTATCCGAGATCACCGATGGCACATCGACCACGCAGAAGATAGACTACGACGCCAGTGGCCGCGTGACAAGGTACACCGTATCCTATCCCGACGAAACCATTGATTGTACCTACTCCTACCCATCCAAGGACCTGATCGGGATCCGGACACGAGTTGTCACGAAAGTGTTTTTGAACGAGCCGGACGTCGTCAGAGAATACACCGACGAGTTCCACATCACCGGTGGCCGCGCGGCATACTGCGACGGGGTATTCTGTGAAACAGGTGGGCATTATGTATTTCAAAAGAAATACAGGCACGAGTTCACATATCAGCCCGACAACTGTCTGAGCGTCATCAAGTGCACCGAATGGAACAAGGATGGCGATGACTGGGCCTACGACAAGCCGTGGACCTGGGAAAACCGCTACATATGGGCCGACGGCAACCTCACGAGGGTCGAAGACTGCAATGGCCACGATACCCCCGAGTACACATTCGAATACACCTACTCCCCGACACAAGGGGTGGACAACATCGTACCGATTCGTTTTGACCGCTACCAGTACTACCCCTTGCAGCTTACGGGCATCCTGGGCACCACCCCCAAGAACCTCATCAGCGGAATGACCGCCAAACACACAGGCGCCGTCTACTACCAGGAAACATACACCTACGACCTCCGCGAAGACCGAATCACCGCCTACACCCGAACCCGCAACACCCACCCCACCACCTACAAACTCCTCAGGGCCCGATAGCCGCAGCGCTCCAGCAAACAAAAACCAAACCACCCAAACACACGAAC
>CAMWXQ010000036.1 GCA_947178235.1 uncultured Muribaculaceae bacterium | reverse complement strand
GGGCTATGATTGTGGCTGAGATCGGGTGCATCCGTGGGATGGTATTCTGAGGTTACGGGTGCAAAAATAATGTTTTTTCAGCAAAAACTCAAATATTTCCTCACGGACATTACCCGCGCTACCGAAAAGCCCCTCGGACGAATCTTTTTGGCAGGTTTTCAGTTCGTGAGAGAGCATTCTGCAAGCCCCGAGACCACTTTTAATAGAATTTAACCAAAATAATTTTACACTCTCGCAGATTAAGTGTAATTTTGCCCCATAATATTTGACGTCAGCGGTATAATAGCTACTAAAAATTGAATTGTAAAGTCAACAAAAAGTTAGGTTAAAGCATGTGTGAGGGCAGTTGTGAAACTTCCCTCATTTTTTTTATCCCCCAAACCGAAGCCGATACTTGGAAAAGCCAAGATTAATGACTAACTTTGTGCAAACTGATACCTGATCGCTTATGTCTAAGTATCTCAACCCATTCACGGATGTCGGCTTCAAACGCATCTTCGGCCAGGAGATGAGCAAGGATATTCTGATCTCCTTCCTCAACGCGCTGCTCGAAGGTGAACACGTCATCACAGACCTCACATTCCTCGACAAGGAGCGCGTGCCCATACTCAAATCCGAGCGTGGTCTAGTCTATGACATATATTGCACGACCGACACCGGCGAGCATATCATAGTGGAGATGCAGAACAAGTATCAGAAACACTTCCGCGACCGCGCCGTCTACTATGCCTCGACCGACATCGCCTGGCAGGCCGTGAAAGGATCGGACTGGAAATATGAACTCACCCCGGTCTACGGCGTTTACTTCATGAACTTCAAGTTCAACGAGCCGGATGCAGCCAAACCCCGCACGGATGTAGCTCTGATGGACATGGAGACCGGAAAGATATTTTCCGATAAGATCCGTTTGATTTTCCTTCAACTGCCTCTCTTTGACTTGACAGAGGAGGAGTGTGACACAGATTTCAAGAAATGGCTTTATGTACTGAATAATATGCAGACCTTCGACCGTATGCCCTTCGCCGCCCAAAAGGCCGTCTTCGACCGTCTCGGCTCCATAGCCGAGATAGCCAACATGCCCCGCAAAGAACGCTGGGCCTATGAGGAATCTCTGCGCATATACCGCGACACCATCGCGATAGTCGACACCGCAAGAGAAGAGGGCGAGGAGAAAGGAATGGAGAAAGGAATCGTCCAAGGCGAAAATAAAATGCTTACAGAAGTGGTTCACTCCATGCGCGAAAAGGGTATGGATAATCAAGCTATTTCTTACCTGTTGAACAAGGACATCAACACCATAAACAGCATAGATTAGAATTACATAACCACGGAAAAAATCTATGGACGCCATCCCTTCCGAGGGGTGGCGTTTTTTGTTTCGTCGGTGTGTTGATAAGTATGTTGATAAGTGTTGAAAAGATTTCAAAAGGTTTTTATAACTCTCTCTTGACTTGTATCGTGCGGGTACTGTATATGAGCGGGACCGAGCGGGCCAAAATAGTTATTGTTTCTCTTTCAGCGAGTTTTCGAGTGGGTTATGTACATTTTTGGTTGATTTTCTCCCAAAAAGTTCTTAACTTTGCACATTATTAACAGGATGTTAATAACTAAGCCAATCATCTGATTCTCAGAGAAGAGCGATGTCAATAACATGGTCGATAATGTTAATGGGAGTGCAATAACCCATTTTTCCAAGGATTTGCTCCGAAAGTTATCGTCACTATTAACACCCATTACTCTTTTTCTTAGAAAATCTTTTTTCAAAAAATCTCTTTTCAAAAATATAAAGCAATGAAAACAGAAAAGGGCTTTGTGGAAGAGGAGATCCCCGAAGGGATGGACCTCGCCCGTGAAATCAAGCGTCTCAAAGAAGAGAAGAACGCCGTCATCCTGGCCCACTACTATACGGTGGGCGCGATCCAGGATGTGGCCGACTTCATCGGCGACTCGCTTGCCCTGGCCCGCATAGCCGAGAAGCTCGACAATCCGGTCATCGTCATGTGCGGCGTCCACTTCATGGGCGAGACCGTGAAGATTCTCTGCCCGGACCGCAAGGTGCTCGTGCCCGACCTCAACGCGGGGTGTTCGCTCGCCGACAGCTGTCCGGCCGGGGAGCTCGCCGAGTTCATTGCGCGCCACCCGGGGCACACCGTCATCTCGTATGTCAACACCTCGGCCGATGTGAAGGCGCTCACCGACATCGTGGTCACTTCGGGCAACGCTCTGAAAATCGTAGGATCCCTCCCCGAGGATGAGAAAATCATCTTCGGCCCGGACCGCAACCTCGGCAACTACATCAACTCGCAGACCGGCCGCGACATGGTCCTGTGGGACGGAGCATGTCACGTCCACGAGAAGTTCTCGCTCGACGGCATCGTCGAGTTGAAGAAGGCCCATCCCGAGGCCAAGGTACTGGTGCACCCCGAGTGCCCCGCCCCCGTGCGTCTGCTGGCCGACAAGGTCGGCTCCACGGCCGTCCTGCTCAAATGGGCCGCCGAGTCGGACGCCTGCGAGTTCATCGTAGCCACCGAGAGTGGAATCCTCCACGAGATGCAGCGCCAGTGTCCCGACAAGACCTTCTACCCCGCCCCTCCCCAGGGGGAGACCTGCGGCTGCAACGACTGTGCCTACATGAAGCTCAACACCCTCGAAAAACTGTATCTGACCCTCAAATACGAGCAGCCCGAGGTCACCGTGGACCCCGCCATCATCGACCGTGCCCGCCGCCCGATAGAGAGGATGCTCGCCCTAAGCTGAAAAATCTAAAATAGCTATCATAGCTATTTTAGCTATTGACAAGAAAACAAGAATACTCACCATAATGGAATACAATCACCGTGAAATAGAGTCGCGCTGGCAGCAGAAGTGGCGCGACGACCGTGTCTACAAGACTGAGATAGACCCCTCGCGTCCCAAGTTCTATGTACTCGACATGTTCCCCTACCCCTCGGGGGCGGGCCTCCATGTCGGGCATCCCCTGGGTTACATTGCCTCCGACATCTACTCGCGATACAAGCGTCTGCGCGGTTTCAATGTCCTCCACCCGATGGGTTATGACGCATACGGCCTCCCCGCCGAGCAGTATGCCATCCAGACCGGCCAGCATCCCGAGAAGACCACTTCGCAGAACATCGCCCGCTACCGCGAGCAGCTCGACAAGATCGGATTCTGCTACGACTGGGACCGCGAGGTGCGCACGTGCGATCCCGCCTTCTACAAGTGGACCCAGTGGGCCTTCATGAAGATGTTCGAGAGCTACTTCGACACCGCCGTCGGCAAGGCGCGCCCCATCGCCGACCTCATCGCCCATCTCGACGAGCATGGCACCGAGGGGCTGCACGCCGCATGTTCGGAGCCTCTCGAAGTCACCGCCGCCGAGTGGAAGGCCATGGATGACAAGCAGCGCAGCGACCTGCTCATGAACTACCGCATCGCCTATCTGGGCAACACGATGGTCAACTGGTGCCCCCAGCTCGGCACCGTCCTCGCCAACGACGAGGTGAGCGAGGGTCTGAGCGTGCGCGGCGGGTACCCCGTCGAACAGAAGCTCATGTACCAGTGGTGTCTCCGTGTCTCGGCCTATGCCCAGCGTCTGCTCGACGGCCTCGACGAGGTCGACTGGACCGACTCGCTCAAAGAGACCCAGCGCAACTGGATAGGACGCTCGGAGGGTGCCGAGATATACTTCCCGATAGCCGGGCGCGACGATGTCGAGCTCCTCATCTTCACCACCCGCGCCGACACCGTCTTCGGCGTCACCTTCATGGTCCTCGCCCCCGAGAGCGAGTATGTCGACCTCATCACCACTCCCGACCGTCGCAAGGCCGTGGACGAGTACCTCGACTCGATCAAGCATAAGACCGAGCGCGAGCGAATGATTGACAAGAAGGTCTCCGGCGTCTTCACCGGTGCCTATGCCGTCAATCCCCTCACCGGTGCCGAGATTCCGGTCTATGTCAGCGACTATGTACTGGCCGGCTACGGCACCGGCGCCATCATGGCCGTCCCCGCACATGACAGCCGCGACTATGCCTTCGCGCGCCACTTCGACCTCCCCATCATTCCCCTCATCGAGGGTGCCGACGTGTCGGAGGAGAGCTTCGACGCCAAGAGCGGCAAGATGATCAACAGCGCATCCGCCAAGCTCGACCTCAACGGCATGGAGGTGAAGGATGCCATCGCCGCCGCCAAACGCTATGTCGAGGAGGCCGGTATCGGCCGCGTCAAGGTCAACTACCGCCTGCGCGACGCCATATTCAGCCGCCAGCGCTACTGGGGCGAGCCCTTCCCCGTATATTATAAGGAGGGGATACCGACGCTGATGTCCGAGGACAAGCTCCCCCTGCTCCTCCCCGAGATCGACAAGTACCTCCCCACCGAGAGCGGCGAGCCCCCGCTGGGCCGCGCCAAGGGTTGGGTGACCGAGGAGGGCTACCCCATCGAGCTCAATACGATGCCCGGTTTCGCAGGCTCGTCGGCATACTATCTCCGCTACATGGATCCCCGGAATCCCGATGCGCTGGTGTCGAAGGAGGCCGATGAATACTGGCGCAACGTGGACCTCTACATCGGAGGCACCGAGCACGCCACAGGCCACCTCATCTACTCGCGCTTCTGGAACAAGTTCCTCTACGACCTGGGCTACGTCTGCGAGCCCGAGCCGTTCCGCAAGCTCATCAACCAGGGCATGATCCAGGGCCGCAGCAACTTCGTGTACCGCATTCAGGGCACCAATACATTTGTCTCGCACGGCCTCAAAGACCAGTATCAGGTGACCCCCATCCACGTCGACGTCAACCTCGTGAAGAACGACATCCTCGACCTCGACGGCTTCCGCGCATGGCGCCCCGAGTTTGCCGACGCCGAGTTCATCCTCGAAGATGGCCGTTATGTCTGCGGATGGGCCGTGGAGAAGATGTCCAAGTCGATGTTCAACGTCGTCAATCCCGACGACATCGTCGAGCGCTACGGTGCCGACACCCTGCGCCTATACGAGATGTTCCTCGGCCCGCTCGAACAGAGCAAGCCGTGGGACACCAACGGCATCGACGGCGTCAACCGATTCCTCAAAAAGCTCTGGGCACTGTATTATAAAGGTGACCGTTGCCTCGTCGACGACTCCGAGCCCTCGCCTGAGGCCCTCAAAGCTCTCCACAAGCTCATCAAGAAGGTCACGGGCGACATCGAGACCTTCAGCTACAACACTTCGGTGGCCGCGTTCATGATCTGTGTCAACGAGCTCACCCAGCTCAAATGCCACTCGCGCGCCATCCTCGAATACCTCCCCGTCGTGCTCGCGCCCTTCGCACCCCACATCGCCGAAGAGCTCTGGCACTCCGCCCTCGGCCACGACACCACCATCAACGACGCTCGTTGGCCCGAGTGGGACGAGAAATACCTCGTCGAGTCCACCGCCCGCTACGCCGTCTCGTTCAACGGGAAGGCCCGATTCAACATCGAGGTGCCCGCCGACTCGACACCCGACCAGGTACAGGCCACCGCACTCGCCCACGGCGACTCGGCCAAGTGGCTCGAAGGCAAGACCGTCCGCAAAGTCATCGTCGTCCCCGGCAAGATCGTGAATATCGTGGTAGGATAACCGGGAGGAATGTGGAATTTTGAATTTGGAATTTTGATTTATTCCAGGTTCAAGATTTCACCCTCCAAGTAATTCAAAATTCCAAATTCAAAATTCCATAATTCGATGAAATACAAACGCATCCTCCTCAAACTCAGCGGCGAGTCGCTGATGGGTCAGCAGGGATATGGCATAGATACCAAACGCCTCTCCGAGTATGCCGAGCAGATAGCCCGCATAGTCTCGATGGGGGTCGAAGTCGCCATCGTCATCGGCGGCGGCAACATCTTCCGCGGCCTCTCGGGCGCCGCCAAGGGCTTTGACCGCATCAAGGGTGACCAGATGGGTATGCTCGCCACCGTCATCAACTCCCTCGCCCTCTCCTCGGCCCTCGAAGCCGTCGGACAGCCCGCACGCGTCTTCACCGCCATCAACATGTACCCCATCGGCGAGCACTATTCGAGCCGCCGCGCCATCGAAGCCATCGAGCATGGCGAGGTAGCCATCATGGCCGGAGGCACAGGCAACCCCTTCTTCACCACCGACACCGGCAGCGCCCTGCGCGGCATCGAGGTCGGCGCCGACATCATGCTCAAAGGCACCCGCGTCGACGGCGTCTACACCGCCGACCCCGAGAAGGACCCCACCGCCACCAAATTCGACGAGATCACCTACGACGAAGTCCTCGCCCGTGGCCTCCGCGTCATGGACATCACCGCCACCGCCCTCTGCAAGGAGAACGGCCTCCCCATCCTCGTCTTCGACATGGACACCCCCGGCAACCTCCTCAAGGTCATCGAAGGCCAGCCCATCGGCACCCGCATATATTGATGTGCAATAAATAATATAAGAATTATAAGATTTATAAGACTTATAAGACACATAACACCCCAAAATTCAAAATTCCAAATTCAAAATTCCACCCATATGTCCCCCTCCGACTATCTTGACCCCGCAGAAGAGAAGATGGAGCTCGCAGTAGCCTATCTCGACGAAGCCCTCGCCCACATCCGCGCCGGCAAAGCCAACCCCAAGATTCTCGACGCCATCCGCGTAAGCTACTATGGCTCGAACGTACCCATCTCCAACGTCGCCAACGTCTCCGTACCCGACGCCCGCACCATCACCATCACCCCCTGGGAGAAATCGATGTTCAAGGAGATTGAGAAAGCCATCATCAACTCCGAGCTCGGCATCATGCCCGAAAATAACGGCGAGGTCATCCGCCTCTCCATCCCCCCGCTCACCGAGGACCGCCGCAAGAACCTCGTGAAGCAGAGCAAGGCCGAGGCCGAGAACGCCAAGGTCAGCGTACGCAACGCCCGCCGCGACGCCATCGACGGCCTCAAGAAAGCCATCAAGCAGGGCATGAGCGAGGACGTCGAGAAGGACGCCGAGGCATCCGTACAGAAGCTCCACGACAAGTACCTCAAAAAGATCGACGAACTCTTCGCCGCCAAGGAGAAAGAGATTCTCACCGTCTGATCCCCTCCCCCCTCGATAATCACGATAGGCCGCCCCATACCGTATGGGGCGGCCTATCGAATATATTATATATGTGGGGTGTCTGTCAAGCCTTCGGCGTGAACGTGAACGATTTCAGCCTCAGCGCACACCACACGAGCACCGCAGCCATGATCGAACCATTGAGCCAGAACGAGAAGTTTACGCCGTGTGCGTTGAACAGATCAGCCAGACCGCTCACGATGAACGGCGTCATCGCGATGGCCACATAATTGGCCGTCAGCACATAGGAGAAGAACTGCGTCGACTTCTTCGCATCCGGCGCGAGCGAGGTCGCCTTGTCATATATGATAGGTTGGATTATGCCGTAGCCCAGACCCATCACGAAGGTGAAGAGGATGAATGCCCAGTATGTATGCAGCACCCCGCAACCATAGAGACCGAGGACACACAGGGCGATGGCCCAGAAATTGGTCCCGCGCCCGAAAAGGCGTATGAACAACGGCAGACCGAAGCCCGCGAGCGTAGCCGAGAGATAGAACATAGCCGTGGCCACACCCACATCACCCGTCGAGAGATGATAGTGCTGCATCGTGAACGGCGTATAATAGCTCACCACCTGGATCGCATACGTCGCGATGGCATACAGGGCGATGATACCCGCCAGTTTGACGACGACCTCATGCGTGCTCGGCTGTACGTGGGCCGGCTTCAAGGATGACTGGGCCGCCGGCGCGGGGGTGGAGGGAGCCGCCGGCACATCTATAGTATGAGCCTGGATATAAGACCCGCGGAGGAACGGAATCAGCACCAGGGGAATCAGCGGTACCAGATAGATGAAGAACGCATAGTGCCAGTCGCGTCCCGCAACCATGCCCACGAACATCGTACCCACGATGACCATGAAATTGCTCAGACCCGACTTCATGCCCAGCTGCTTCACGCGCGCCTCGCCCGTGAAATGCTCACCGATGAGACCGCCCGCGATCGGCACCACAAGACCGCAGCCAACCCCGAGCAGACACCCGAGCAGAATCAGATGCAGCATCGAATCGGCAAACAGATAAAGGATACCCGCCGCCGCATAGATCGACAGACCCACCGCAAGTA
>CAMWXQ010000035.1 GCA_947178235.1 uncultured Muribaculaceae bacterium | reverse complement strand
GCCGCACACCGCTGCTGAGGGCTTTCAACGCCATCTGCACCAATCTGCTCGAAACCTCGGACTATCTTCGCAAGTGCCCCACCGAGGAGAGGGTCGAGTACCAGGACCGCCTGAACAAGATCATCACCCACTCGTCGGACTACATCTCGGCACTCCAAAAGATCATCGACAAGGAGGACCGCGCCTATATCGACGGCACCCTCGAACGCCTCAAACTCTCGGGGTACCTCTACAAGCCCGAGGAGCGGATGCGTGTGGCGATGGCCATCTTCACCCTGCGCAAGCAGGCTGTGTCGCAGTACATCGACGACATCTTCGACATCATCCGCGACTCGCACTCGAATGACCGATTCATGAAGCTCTTCTCGAAGGCCTTCGTCGAGATGCTCGACATGTACATCGCCAACGGGACACGCTACATCGACGTGCTCACGAGCTCGGCCACCAACCGCACGGCCATCCAGCAGATGATCAAGGCTCTGTCGCTGCGCCTCCTGCTCCCCGGCGACGAGACCCCCGGCGAGCGTGCCCTATATCGCTCTAAACTCTATCGCTACGCTACGCTCGAAGCTTCGGTGAACTCCGACCAGCTCGTGCGCAAGTCGCTCTCGAACCTCTTCAACACCTCGGCACCGCTCGAATTCGGGTGGAGTGAGCTCGGCGACATCAACTTCCTGTGCTCGCGCATCGCCGTGAGCCAGGGCGCGCCGCTCTCGGATCAAACCTACCTCTTCGAGGGGGTCGAGGCTCTGATGAGCGTCTCGGGCGACTCGTTCACCTTCACCCCCGTCGTGCTCGGCGGCCATCTGCGCGCGGGCATCCCCTCGGGACTGTTCGGGAAGCGGTCGATACGCATCCTGCTGAACGAGCGTATGCAACAGAAGGTCAACGTCAAGCGCCCGACCATCGACCAGCTCCGCAACATGTGGAAAGAGGTCGAGAAATCGCTCTTCGACACGGGGCGCAATACCCGCTCGGTGGGCTCGGGCATCACTCCCGACGTGGGTGACATCGTGGACATCGTCATCGAGAGCAAGGTCCCCGGGCGCCTCTACGACTACCGCGCCCGCATCGTCACCGAGGGTATGACCGGCGAGGGGATCATCACCCCCCACGACATCGTGGCCTACCCGATACAGCCGTCGCTCGACACCTTCACGCAGAAGGGCACGGGGTATCCGTGCATCTACCGCGCGAGGATCGAGAAGAGGTACGACAACGGCGACTTCCACTTTGCGATGCGCACCCTCATCCACGGCCACCTGGCCGAGAACCTCACGCTCGGCGACGAGGGTATCGTGCAGGTGACCATGACCAACCCCAAGGGGTATATATGCATCTCGGAGGGTGGATTCTCACTCTCCTTCCCGAAGGGTCAGGAGGATATACGCCTCGGCGACTTCGTGGTGGTACGCATCGAGAACATCTTCCCCAACGGCGACATCCGTGCCTCGTTCGTCGACTATGCGAGCCGGGAGGAGAGCTTCACCCAGGCAGGGGCGTTCAGATACCTCTTGCAGGACTACTGCGGCGACCGATACCTCTATCCCGAGGAGCTCGACGACACCGCCGAGGAGGAGGAGAACCTCGAAAACGCCCGACTGGCCCAGAACTTCATCGACCCCGCCCAGATGCGCGAGCTCATCCACCTCATCGACCGCGAGGGTATGTTGCAGACCGACCACACCCTGACCTACAACTACCTCGCCGTGGCCCGCATCATGTCGCGCCTGCTCGGCGACGCGCAGCTCGTGACCTACTTCACCAACCGCATGGAGCTCGTGCGCACCATCACGCAGTTCGGCGACACTGGCAAGATCGACGACGAGACCCTCGCCCGCCTGCTCGAAGACAACCGCGACTTCATGTCGACCTACCCCGACATCGAGGCCAAGCTCACGCAGCTGCGCCTCATCAACCGCCTCGACAAACCGCTCAAAGATGAGACCTGGGTATGGGAGACGGCCAATCACCACACCGACTCGAAGACCTCGACCCTCGCCCGCCTCGTGCTGAGCTACAATATGCTCGAAAACTCGAACATCTACGAGGTGCGCCGAACCATCAAGCGCAAGATCTATCAGCTCATGGAACTCAAATTCCAACTCCCCGACACGCTCAAGGTGGCCGAGGAGGACCAGTTCACCGAGCTCAAAACCTCGCTCTTCTACCCCGCGGGCAACAACATGCAGCCCAACGAGCAGGTGCAGATCACCGAGATACTGCGCGTCATATCGAGCTTCCTCAACGCCAACGGCGGCCGCCTATACATCGGCGTGGCCGACAACGGATATGCCTCGGGGCTCACGGAGGACTTCAAGTATCTCAACAAGGGGTATGCCAACTTCGACCTCCCGACGGTCAAGGACCGCTTTGACCGCCGCCTGCGCGACGCCGTGCACAACCGCCTCGGACGCGTGGCCAACGGCAAGATAACCACCGAGTTCGAGAGTGTCGGCGACCGCATCATCTACCGCGTCGACATCGACCCCTCGCCCGAAGTGGCCCTCGTGGACGGCCTCGCCTACGAGCGCCAGGGAAAGTCGAAGTGGATAATCCCCGCCGCCGACCTCGCCAAATTCCGCGAACAACGCGCCAAACTCGTGGAGTGATGCGGAATTAGTCAAATGAGACTTATATGTCTTATTAGACTTATAAGACATTTAACGCCCCCTCGCTATTCGTGAGCGAGGGGACGTTTTGTGTCATCTGAACTCGACGTTGAATTTGTGGAGTTTGCGGAGGGGGTGGTAGGATTCCTTGGCGTAGCGGAGGCCGGGGTCGCCGGTGTCCTCCTCGCGGTTGATATAGAGGATTTCGGGGTGACGCCCGCACATCATCGCGGCGAACATCTTGTTGATGGCTTCGCCGGCGCCGCTGACGTCGTGGGCCATCTTCTCGATGTGGACGTAGAGGGTGTCGCCGATGACCTCGCCGATGGCAAAGGCCACGATGCGGCGGTCGGGGCCGACGCGGAGGACGGCGCCCTCGAAGGGATAGCGATCGAGGTTGTCGAGAACCTCGAACACGTGTGCGCGCTCGATTTCGGCGAGGGCGGGTTTGGAGAGGGGGAGGTTATACGCCTCGTAGAAGGCCTTGACGTCGGCGATGTTCTCCGAGGTGATGGGGTCGAGCGTATAGTCGGGCCAGTCGGCCATGAAGCGGTTGACGTGGTTGCGTTTCTTGCTCAGTTTCTTGCCCGAGAGGGTCGTGAGGGCCTCGGCCGAGTAGAGGTAATCCGACCAGTCGGCCAGAGGCGAGACCTCGGAGGCACCGAGGGCGCGGAGCTCTTCGAGTCGCTCCTCGGGTACGGCGGAGAAGGTGAGAGGCATGGCGCGGTGGGCGTGGCAGTATTCTTTGAGCAGGCCGATGGCGCGCGAGAGGGGCATCCTGCCCACGGGGAGTGAGAATGCGGGGCGGGTGACGTCGTCCTCGGTGACACCCTTGATGAAGAGTGTGCCGTCGACGATGGCGTATGAGTAGTCGAAGTATCGGGCCCACATGAGCAGGCCGCCGACGGTGTAGTCGCAGGTTCGGACGCCGGACGATGCGAGGTACGGCATGATGGCGGGTATATCTTCGAGCCCCATGGGCTTGAACGTGAGGCGGTCAGCGGGGCGGGGGCGGACGGCGGTGAGGACGCCGGCGGGGCGGGTTGAGGGAGAGGTGATCATAGCGCTGAGAGTGTAGGGTGAATCGTGTTTGTATAGTCTTGTCTTTCTATTGTCTTCATCCATAGAAACACAAATCCCCCCGCAGGTGTTCACACAGACCTGCGGGGGGGAATTTTAGGTTTAGGGGTTTAGGGCCTTGCGGCCTTAGGTTTAAAGTTTAGGTGCGCTTCGCGCTTCGTTTCAACTTTAAACTCTCAACTTTCAACTTCACTTCACGATGAACTTCTGGCCGGCGCGGACATAGATGCCGGGAGCGAGATTGGCGGGGTCCATCTCGATGCCCATGAGGTTGAAGACGCGGGTGTCACCGCTATTGGCGGCGTCGGGGACCACGACATCGTCGATGCCGGCGGGATCACCGCCGTAGAGCGAGAGCGAGAGGCAGCCCATGGCGCCATTGAGGCGGAAGGGGATCTTGCCCATCACGGGGGTCGGGAAGTCGACGATGTAGCTCTTCATCTGGTTGGTGTTGTTCTCCTTGCGGGGGAAGAAGAGGTCCTCGCGGGCCTGTCCGTTGAAGTCCTCGAAGTAGCAGTCCGATGTCGAGTAGTAGGAGTAGCCCGTGATGACGGCCTTTTTGACGAAGAGGTTATCGGGGATATTGATGTTGAAGTTGACGGTGCCGTTGTATCGGATGGTACCCTCGTCGCCGGCGGCATAGGGGCGCGTGCGGTCGTTGGAGATGGTGAAGCCATTCTCGAACGCCCATGTCGACGCGTCGGGCGATGAGGTGTAGGTCGATGCCGAGAGCTCGAACTCTTCGAGGCCGTCGTCGCCGAAGTCGGGGAGCTCGACGCCGGGATCGGAGAATTCAAGATTGCCGGTGAGCATCTTGCCCCCTGCGTTCTGAGCCTCGATGATGTGGGCCACGAGCGAGTTCATGTAGTTTTCGAGATTGGTGTATCCGTTCTTGGCCTTCTTGGCGCCATCCTTGGGGTCGGCGGGGTTGAGGCCGTTGGCGTTCTCCCACTCGTCGGGCATACCGTCGCCGTCGGTGTCGGCGGGAGCGGCGGTGGAGTTGAGCACGGGCCACCCTGTGGTGCCGTCGGCATACTTCACCTGGTTCTGATTGTCGATGATACCCGTGGAGGTGAACGAGGCCTTGCCCGAGCGGACGTCGTCGGTCACGATCTGGTCATAGGCGTCGCGCTTGTGCGAGGTTCCGACATATGCGAGGACGCGCTCGAAGGCATCCTGGGCCGAGTGGGTCGTGGTGTACACGAAGTCGAGCGGGGTGTCGAGCTTGATGTCCTGCTTAATCTGGTCGCTCCACATATTGTCGTTGGAGCTCGGGGTGATCTGCGAGTAGATGCCGGTGGTCCAGTTGTCGGCCGATACGGCGGGGTCCGAGGGGTTGTAGTTTCCGTCCACGTAGAGCGTGCCCCACTTGTGGAGCATGGGGCCCCAGCCGTTCCATGCGACGGTCACGGGGGTGCCGTTGTAGTCGATGGTGTTGGTCTCCATGTTGATCTGATACTGCTTGCCGCCGACGGTGATGGCGTTGTATCCGTTGACGCCGTTGACGCGGCTGATCGACATCTGCGACGAGGTATAGGATGTGCCGGCCACCTTGTTGAAGTTGGCTACGGTGGTGCCTGCGTCGAAGCAGTAGCTGAGAGTGCGGATGCCGATGCCTGCGATGCGGCTCTTGCGGCTGTTGCTCGTGAGGCCGGGCTTGTAGTAGTTGTTGACCATGTTCACGTTCATGCCCTCGCCGCCGTAGCATCCGTTCGAGCCATAGTTATAGATGACATTGTTGCGGTAGTCCATCTGCTCCTCGGTCTGTGTGCCGGGGCGCGGGCCGAGGCGGGGAGTACGCGAGGCGTGGTTGGCGATGAGGTTGTGGTGGTAGCTTGCGCGGCGTCCGCCCCAGTTGCCGCCATATCCGTGGGCACCCTTGGAGTGGCCCGAGTTGGCGAGCGAGTGCGAGGCGATACACCACTGGACGGTGAAGTCGGTCGAGCCGTAGACCGAGAGGCACTCGTCGATGCTCCACGATACGGAGCAGTGGTCTATGATGATGTTGGACTGGTCCATGCCGCCGAGGCCGTCACCCTCGTGGTGGGCCACCTCGCGGTTGCCGAGGCGGAAGCGCACGAAGCGGATGATGACGTTCGAGGCATTGATCGTGAAGGGGTAGTCGGCGATGCAGATGCCGTCGCCGGGGGCGGTCTGTCCCGCGATGGTCACATTGCCGTTGCGCAGGGGGAGTGCCGATTTCAGATAGATCGTGCCCGAGACGTCGAACACGATGGTGCGCTTGCCGCTGCGGTTGACGGCATAGCGGAAGGATCCGGACTTGTCATTGTCTTCGAGGGTGGTGACGTGATATACGTCGCCGCCTCGGCCGCCCGTGGTCATGCGTCCGTAGCCCTCGGCACCGGGGAAGGCCTCACGCTGGGCGCTCGCAGGTGTCCAGCAGGCGAGACACATGACTGCAAGGAGGAAAGAGAGTACTGTCTGTTTCATGGATGGGGTTAATGTATAATGTAAGATAAGACCGTAGTGCGTATTATCGAGTGCAAATATACGAAAAATTCCCGAGCCGTGCAAATAAAGTTATCAACACATGGCCGAAAGTTATCAACACTGTTTTGAACAAGGTTTTGAACACCGCAGTGAGGGTTTTCAACACCCCAAACAAGGTTTTCGACAGGTTTTTGACATGGTTATTGACATATTTCGGCCGGTTATTGACACCCTTGTGGGAGTTATCAACACCACCAGGCGGGGTTATCAACAAGTTATTAACATTTTATCAACACTCCCCCACCCTCGTCGGCGGGATGGATGTTAAGGATGCTCACAAGCGGTTAAAAAAGGCCAAAACCCCAACCAAAGCGCCTCAGAGCGGGTTATAAGGTCAAAATCGGAAAACAAACCGAAACGTAAGAACCTAACTAAACAACACAAAAAACTCTCTCCCGCCCCGCGGGTATAGAACCCGGAGCTCGGTGTGGCGACGGACCCCGCGGGACACAAAAAAGAAAGGAAACAATCATGGAAAGAACCATCAGACTCTCCGAACTCAAAGCCGCCCTCTCGGCAGCCTATGACAAATTCAAATCGCAGACCCTCGAAGGGGCCGCGCCCTCGCCCAAGACCGCGGGGATGAACGAGGGCCGTTTCGGCATCTCGCTCCGCCTCGCCGACGGCACCAAGTTTGACGTGGGCGACACACAGGCTACATTCGCTATGGGCTCGATATTCCGCGTGCCCGTCTATGCCCAGCTGCTGACCCAGGCACCCGTCGAGGAGGTTGTGCGCAAGCTCCGCTTCGACAAGATGCCGTGCGGTTGCAATCCCTGCAAGTGCGGCACCGAGGCCGAGGCCGAGAAGACAGCCCGACCCAAGGCCAAGCATGGCAAGTCGCTCCGCATGATCTCGCTCGTCCAGCCCGAGGGTGACCCCGAGGGCAAGATGGAGATCCTCACCAATCTGATGACCTCTATGATGGGCTCCCCCGCCCAGTTCGATGACAAACTCTATCAGGCCAACGTGAAGGCCGCACAGGAGGCCAATCTCGAGAACTTGCTCGCCGAGGCCGGCTTCGAGCTCTACGACTCGGCACCCGTGGCCATCGAGCTCTACAACAAGCTCGCTTCGATGCTCGTGACCACCGAGCAGCTCGCCGAGATGGGCGCGACCATTGCCGCCGACGGCGTCAACCCCACCACCAAGACACCCGTATTCGACGGCTCGCTCTCGGCCCCCATCCTCGCGATGATGACCGTCCAGGGCCCCAAGCGCGCCAAGAAGAGCTGGAATATGATCACCGGCACACCTATGATGTGTGGCTTCGGTGGCGGCGTCATGGCCGTCATCCCCGGCTTCGGCTCGATCTCGGCCTTCTCGCCCGAGCTCATCGGCGGCAAGGTCCCTGCCCGCGCCGCCATGGCGATCAAGGAAGTGCTCCAGAAATTCGGCCTCAGCGCCTTCGCCAGCGCAAGAGTCGAAGCGTGAAAGTGAATTTTTTGAATTTGGAATTTTGAATTTGGAATTTTGAGTTCAGCAAAACAGAATCCCAATCTCTCCATCCAAAATTCCCCATTCAAAATTCCCCACTCAATACCCTCCTCTCCCCCCGCGGCACCGCTGTTGGCCCGCGAGGGGAGAGTTATTATTTATCCTTGTGGAGATTGGGGTTTACGCTTTTCATGCCATCCACATGCTCAAACAATTGAGCTTCAACATTTGCATGCATCGGATCAAGAACAAAATCGACACCCTCTCGCCTCGCCAACTTCGCCGCAGGAACAAAATCAGAATCCCCCGAAAACAGGACTATGCAATCTACGAATCGTTTGAGAGCAAGAGATGCAATATCAACACCGATTTTCATGTCAATACCTTTCTGTCTCACCTCGAAAAAGACGTCGCTCTCAGTGAGTTCTTCCATCTTTTTCTTTCCCGAGAGGAGCTCCTTTACGGCATTGGGTCTTATAGCCCATGTCTTATTATCTTTGAGCACACCGATGCGAAGCGCAACCTTACGCTTCTTCTACAAAGCCTCAATCAACTCTGAGCGGAACTT
>CAMWXQ010000034.1 GCA_947178235.1 uncultured Muribaculaceae bacterium | reverse complement strand
GAGTCGAGGAACGAGAATGTGGTGGCTGGAGCGGGTTCGGTGAGGTCGTCGGCGGGGACGTAGATGGCCTGTACCGAGGTGATGGATCCGTTCTTGGTCGAGGTGATGCGCTCCTGGAGGGCACCCATCTCGGATGCGAGGGTGGGCTGGTAGCCTACGGCCGAGGGCATACGGCCGAGGAGGGCCGAAACCTCAGAACCTGCCTGGGTGAAACGGAAGATGTTGTCGATGAAGAGGAGGATGTCCTTGCCGCCGCCGTCCTGGTCGCGGAACTGCTCGGCCACGGTGAGGCCCGAGAGAGCCACGCGCAGACGTGCGCCCGGGGGTTCGTTCATCTGGCCGAACACGAGGGTGGCCTGGGAGTCGCTCAGCTGCGACTTGTCCACGTCGGCGAGGTTCCACTCGCCCTTCTCCATACCTTCCTCGAACTTCTTGCCATACTTGATGACGCCGCTCTCGATCATCTCGCGGAGGAGGTCGTTGCCCTCACGGGTACGTTCGCCGACGCCGGTGAACACCGAGAAGCCGTTGTGACCCTTGGCGATGTTGTTGATGAGCTCCATGATGAGCACGGTCTTGCCTACGCCGGCGCCGCCGAAGAGGCCGATCTTGCCACCCTTGCTGTACGGTTCGAGCAGGTCGATGACCTTGATGCCCGTGAGGAGGATTTCAGTACCGATGGTGAGGTCCTCGAACTTGGGCGCGGGCTGGTGGATAGGACGCAGGTTGTCGCGGTTGAGTTCGGGGAGACGGTCGATTGCGTTGCCCAGGACGTTGAGCAGACGGCCCTTGACCTGGTCGCCTGTGGGGACGGCTATGGGGCGTTCGAGGTTGTCGACGCGGGTACCTCTTTGCAGGCCGTCGGTGCTCTCCATCGCCACACAGCGGACTGTCTTCTCGCCGATGTGCTGCTCGACTTCGAGTATGAGCTGTGTGCCGTCCTCGCGGTCCACTTTGAGGGCCGTGTAGATGGGGGGGATGGCGACGGCGGTCTCTCCGTCGCTGCCTTCGAAGATGACGTCGACCACCGGGCCGATCACCTGGGCTATTTTGCCGTAATTATCACTCATCGCTTTAAGGTATGGGGTGTTTTGGTTTGCTTGGGGGGAGATTGAGGGGTTGGTATCAGAGGGTGAGTCTGTAGAGGACCACGACCACCATCAGCACGAGGTTGAAGAGGTTGATGGGGAGGAGATACTTCCATTCGAGGGTGAGCAGCTGGTCGATGCGCAGGCGCGGGAACGTCCACTTGAACCAGATGATGATGAACGAGAGGGCCACGGCCTTGGCGAGGAACCATACGACCGAGGGGATGTAGTCCATGATGTTGTTGAACGCATCGAAGCCGGGGATGTGGAGGGGCATCCATCCGCCGAAGAAGAGGAGTGCGGCCACGCCGGAGACGATGAAGAGGTTGAGGTACTCGGCCAGATAGTAGAATCCGAAGTGGATGCCCGAGTACTCGGTGTGGTATCCTGCGGTGAGCTCACTCTCGGCCTCGGGTAGGTCGAAGGGGCCGCGGTTGGTCTCGGCGGTGCCCGCGATCATGAAGATGATGAAGGCGATGATGGCGGGGATGTGGCCCGAGAAGATGAACCACAGGTGCTCCTGGGCCATGCAGATCTCGTGTACATTCATGGTGCCGGCAATGACGACCATCGTGACCACGGAGAGGCCCATCGAGAGCTCGTAGCTGACCATCTGGGCACCCGAGCGGAGCGCGCCGATGAGGGTGTACTTGTTGTTGGACGACCATCCGGCCAGCAGGATGCCGAGGACTCCGATGCTCGAAACGGCCAGGAGGAAGAAGATTCCGACGTTGAAGTTGATGACTTCAAGGCCGTTGCCCCACGGCAGTACGGCGAAGGCCAGCATCGAGGCGATGATCACCAGGAAGGGGGCGAGCTCGAAGAGGAACTTGTCGCCGTGGTTGAGGGTGATGAGCTCCTTGATGAGGATCTTGAACATGTCGGCCACACTTTGGAGGAGGCCCCAGGGGCCCACGCGGTTGGGGCCGAGGCGGCACTGGAATGCGGCGCAGACCTTGCGCTCGAAGAGGATGTAGAAGAGTGCCAGCACCGCGTAGAGCAGCAGGAGGCCGACGCCTATGAGCAGACACTCCAATGTCACGGCTGCCCACTCGGGGATATATCCGAGCAGGAAGGAGTGGAACCAGGAGGTAGCTACCGATAAGTCTTGCATAATCGCTATGGATTGAAGGAAAAGATATGGATGATCGGGTTTTGGTCTGGGAGGTGGAGAGGTATCAGCGGTCGATGTCGGGGACGATGTAGTCCATCGAGCCTCCGATGGTGATGAGGTCGGCTATCTTCTCGCCCTCGGTGATGTGGTCCACGACGGCTGCGGCGGGGAGGCAGGGGGGAGCGAGTTTGAGGCGGTAGGGGATGGTGCCGCCGTCGCTTTCGAGATAGATGCCGAATGTGCCGCGGCATCCCTCGACCATCTTGAACCAGTGGCCTGCGGGGATCTTGAGCATCTTCGGGACCTTCACGAGATAGTCTCCCTCGGGGATGTTGTCGATGAGCTGCGCGATGATTCGTGCGCTCTGCTCCATTTCGAGGATACGGGCCTTGAAGCGGGCCATCGCATCCCCCTCGTGGAGGATGATCTCGTCGAAGTCGACCTCGTCATAGACCGCGTAGGGGAAGTTCTTGCGCACGTCGCATGCCCATCCCGATGCGCGGCCGTTGGGGCCGGAGACGGCCCAGGAGATGGCATCCTCGCGGGTGAGGACACCGACACCCTCCATGCGGTCGCGGGCGATGACATTGCCGGTGAAGAGGGTGTTGTATTCCTTGATGTTGCCGGGCAGTACATCGAGCAGGGCGTGTACGTCATGCACGAAGTCGGGGTGGAGGTCCTGCATGACGCCGCCGATGCAAGCGTAGTTGAATGTCATGCGGGCGCCGCAGGTCTTCTCGAAGATGTCGAGGATCTGCTCGCGGACACGCAGGGCGTAGAAGAGCATGGTGGTTGCGCCGAGGTCCATGCAGTAGGTGCCGATGAAGAGGCAGTGCGATGCAATGCGCGAGAGCTCGTCCATGAGGACGCGGATGACCTCGATGCGCTTGTTGACCTGGATGCCGGCTGCCTCCTCGTAGAGCATACAGAGGCCGTGGTGGTAGATCTGTCCCGAGAAGTAGTCGAGACGGTCCATGAAGTGGAGGGTCTGGGGGTAGGTGTCCTCCTCGCAGATCTTCTCGACGCCGCGGTGGATGTATCCGAGGTAGACGTCGATCTTCTTGATGATCTCGCCGTCGAGGGCGGTGCGGAAACGGAGCACGCCGTGGGTGGCGGGGTGCTGCGGGCCTATGTTGATGACGAAGTCGTCGGGTTGGAATATGCGTTTGATTTCCTTGACGATCTTGCCGTCCTTCTCGACCCACGACTCGGTGAAGTCGGTCTGGCGCTCGCTCTCGATGGATATGGGGTTGGTGGCGGGGTCGGCGTCATAGTCCTTGCGCAGGGGATAGCCCTTCCAGTCGATGTTGAGGAAGAGGCGGCGCATGTCGGGATTGTTGACAAAGATGATGCCAAAATAGTCATAGACCTCGCGCTCGAAGATGGTGGCGATGTCCCAGAGGTCGAAGACCGACTGGATGTAGGGCTTCTCGCGGTCACCTGTGGCGGTGACCTTCACCGAGAGGCACTCGTGGCGGTCGCTGGCCACCATATAATATACGCACCCGAGGCCCTCCTCCTTCCAGTCCATGCCTGCGATGGTGACGAGGAAGTCGAATCCGAGCTCATGACGGAGTGCCGAGGCCAGGTCGTGCCAGCGGCTCTGGTCGGCGAGCGTGAGCTCGATGCCCGCGTTGCCCTGGCTGACGGTGACTTGGGGGAACAGTTTAGCTATCTTCTCCTGTGTATTGGCCATTGTCTGAGTTGTTGAATCTGCAATGTGATTGTGGACGGTATGTGGGAGAGGGTCACTCGTGGGTGGTCTCCTGGATGGGGTGCGAGGCGAGGAATTCTTCCTGGGACTTCTTGCGGTTGACGCCGCCGAAGAACTTCTCTACCTTGATCTTGCGCGAGAGCTGCATGATGCCGTATATCATTGCCTCGGGGCGGGGAGGGCATCCGGGGACAAAGACGTCGACGGGCACGATGTCCTCGATGCCCATGGCGACGCAGTAGCTCTTCTTGAAGGGGCCGCCGGAGATTGCACAGCTGCCGCAGGCAATCACATACTTGGGCTCGGCGAGCTGGTCATAGAGGCGGCGGAAAACGGGCACCATGCGGTGTACGATCGTGCCGGCCACCATCATGAAGTCGGCCTGGCGGGGCGAGGCGCGCGCGACTTCCCATCCGAAGCGCGCCATGTCGTAGCGCGCGGCCCCGAGCGACACGAATTCGATGCCGCAGCAACTGGTGGCGAAGGTGAGGGGCCAGATGGAGTTGGACCGCCCCCAGTTGATGAGCTTGTCGAGCGAGCCGACGACGACGTTGGTGCCGTTGTCGCGCAGCTCCTGGACGAGCTTTTCTATATATTCATTGTCTTTCCACGCCTCGTAGGGCATGCCTTTGGTTGTCACTTCCATTCGAGCGCTCCTTTCCGCCAGGCATATACGAGGCCCAGCACTATGATACAGAAAAACACCGCGATTGCGGTGAGACCATTGGTCCCGAGGCGTGTGACGTTGACCGCCCAGGGGTAGAGAAACACTGTCTCCACATCGAACATGAGGAAGAGGATGGCAAACAGGTAGTAGCCCACCTTGAACTGGGCCATCGACTCGCCGCGTGTGGGGATACCACACTCGTAAGGCTCTCCCTTCTGCGGATTGTAGGAGCTCGGAGATATCAACCGGGCTATCAGCAGCGCGGCCGCCACGAGGGCAACGCCCGTGAGCAGCGCCGTGAAGGCGAGGGTGACATTTTGAATTTCAAGTGCTATCATAAATGATGTTGAAACTTATATTTCCGGTTTAGGATACTGTGGCCCAACAAGTTAGTGCGCATCCCGACCATCGGTCGGGACACAATGAGCCAAACGGCACTGCAAATATAGCGAAATTTCGGCAATCACGAGGCATAAGTGACACGCTTTTTTGCACGGGGTTTAAAAAATCTTAAATCGGACGCCGTGTCAGAAAATCGGCCCGCGGCTCGGAAATGAGCGGAAAAATGCGTAACTTTGTGCCCCGTAAAACGCAACAAACGATACACCACTATGGCTAAGAAAGCATTGTTAATGATTCTCGACGGATGGGGAATCGGCAATCACTCGAAGGGTGACGCCATCTTCTCCACCCCCACCCCCTACTGGGACTCCCTGGTAGAGACATACCCCCACAGCCAGCTCCAAGCCTCGGGCGAGAACGTCGGCCTCCCCGACGGCCAGATGGGCAACTCGGAGGTCGGCCACCTCAACATCGGCGCCGGCCGCATCGTCTACCAGGACCTCGTGAAGATCAACAAGGCCTGCAAGGACGGGTCGATACTCACCAACCCCGAGATCGTCAGCGCATTCTCCTATGCCCGCGACAACTCGAAGGCTATCCATTTCATGGGCCTCACCTCGGACGGCGGCGTACACTCGTCGCTCGATCACCTCTATGCCCTCTGTGACATCGCCAAGGAGTATGGTCTCGAAGAGGTCTACATCCACTGCTTCATGGACGGCCGCGACACCGACCCCCGCTCGGGCAAGGGATTCATCGAAGCCCTGCGCGACCACTGTGCCAAGAGCGCCGGCAAGATAGCATCCATCATTGGCCGCTACTATGCCATGGACCGCGACAAGCGATGGGAGCGCGTCAAGGTCGCCTATGACCTGCTCGTCAAGGGTGAGGGCACCCAGGCCACCGATATGGTCGAGGCCGTGCAGAAGAGCTATGACGAGGGCGTGACCGACGAGTTCATCAAGCCCATCAACAATGCCACCGTCGACGGCACCATCAAGCCCGGCGACGCAGTCATCTTCTTCAACTACCGCAACGACCGCGCCAAGGAGCTCACCGTCGCACTCACCCAGCACGACATCCCCGAGGCAGACATGAAGGTTGTCCCCGGTCTCCAATATTATTGCATGACCCCCTACGACGCATCCTTCACCGGCGTGCACATCCTCTTCCCGAAGGAGAATGTCGACAACACCCTCGGCGAGTACCTCTCCTCGCTCGACAAGAAGCAGCTCCACATAGCCGAGACCGAGAAGTATGCCCACGTGACCTTCTTCTTCAACGGCGGCCGCGAGGCGCCCTACGAGGGTGAGGAGCGTATCCTCGTGGCCTCGCCCAAGGTCGCTACATACGACCTCAAACCCGAGATGAGCGCATACGAGGTCAAGGACCAGCTCGTGAAGGCGATCGAGGAGGAGAAGTATGACTTCATCGTCGTCAACTATGCTAACGGCGACATGGTGGGCCACACCGGTGTCTATGAGGCCATCTGCAAGGCAGTGAAAGCTGTCGACGAGTGTGTCCGCGACACCGTCGAGGCTGCGAAGAAGGCCGGTTACGAGGTGATCATCATCGCCGACCACGGCAATGCCGACAATGCAATCAATGCCGACGGCACCCCCAACACCGCTCACTCGCTCAACCCCGTGCCCTGCATCTATGTGACCGACCGCAAGGATGCCACCGTCGCCGACGGCCGTCTGGCCGACGTCGCCCCCACGATCCTCAAAATCATGGGTATCCCTCAGCCCGCCGAGATGACCGGCACACCGCTGATCGGATAAGATAGGGTACACCTATATATACGCCCCCCCGCGACATCGCGGGGGGCGTTTTTTGTAGAATAGCTAATTTGGCTACAGTAGCTAAAATAGCTAATATAGCCATCATGTGAACAATCGCGGAGGCGGCGACGTTATGGGAGTACAAACACGTTCAACTTTCTTAACATTCATCAGTTCTTTTAATACTTCTCACCATGCGTACCCGCTTTCTCTCACTCATCCTTGGCCTCGTGGCCTGTCTTGTGCCCTCAGCCGTCCAGGCCGATGTACAGACCGACTTCAACAATGCCGTCAAGGCCTATAACTCGCAGATGGCCGCACACGAGTATGCTTCGGCTGCCCGCTCGGCCGCCAAGGCTGTACATGCCTGCATGGCTGCCCGCAATTATGACGGAGGCCTCAAACTGCTCTCGGGCATGGAGAAGACGATGGCGGAACGCGACGTGACACCCGATTCGCTCCCTATACCTTATTATTATACGGCCAAGGCGCGTTTCGACATATATGATGCACTCAAAAACAATGCCCAGGCCGAGGTGTGGCTGCGCAAGATGGGCCAGTATGCACGCAAGGCCAACTCGCGCGACATCGCTACGGATATGCTCTTCACCGAGGCCAAGTACTATTACGCCGTGGGCAATGTGCAGCAGGGTGACCACTGTATAGCGCGCCTCATCAAGCAGTACGAGAACTCGACGGACTACTCCTCGGCCGACAAGGCTTATAAGGAACTGATCTCACAGGCTGTGTCGTCGGGCGACGCTCTGCTCGTGGACCGCACATATGACCAGTATATGCGTTGGAGCGACTCGATCGAGGCCGCCAATGAGGCATCGGAGTTGCAGAAGGCCAAATCGATGATGGAGGAGGCCGACGAGACCATCGCCAAGAAGGATTCGACCATCGCCAAGCGCACCTCGCTCATGACCATCTTCATCGCCCTCTTCGGTGTGGCCGTGGGTGTGCTCGCCGTCGGAACCTACTTCTACCAGCGCATCCGCCGCAAGAACCGCCGCATGGCACGCGAGAAAATCGAGGCCGAGCAGCGGTCGGCTGAGAAGAGCGCGATGATGCAGAACATGTCCTCCTCGATCGAGCCCGCGCTCGAACGCCTCGGGTCGGCAGACCCCGACAACAGCGCCGTCGACGACATCCGCCGATATGTGCGCAAGGTAGAGGAGTTCTCTGAGGTGGACGCAGCCCCCGCCGTCCCCGTGGGCGAGGGTATGGAGAGTGTCAATCTCGAAACCTTCCTTGGGGGTATCGTCGATGAGTTCCGCCCCAACCTGCAACCCGGCGCGACCATCCGCCTCGAAGGTGCCCGCGGGTTTGCGACAATCCCTGCCGCCGAGGTACGCAAGATTCTCGAACATCTCGTGGACAATGCGACCAAGTTCACCCCGAAGGGTGGAAAGATAACCGTGACCTACAAGAAGCGTTCGGCGACCGTGAGCCAGTTCATCGTTGCAGACAGCGGCCCCGGCATCCCGATAGATGAGCTCGAAGATCTCTTCAAGGT
>CAMWXQ010000033.1 GCA_947178235.1 uncultured Muribaculaceae bacterium | reverse complement strand
ATCTGGATGGTGGACCCCGTTGCGCAGCGCAGCCGCAGCAGTCCTGCTCATAGCCCTCGGAGCCACGGCCACTATCATCGTCCGCAACAACCTCGCGCCCGACACCCCCACCGCGACCGAGCAGACCGTCCTCCCTGCCGACCCGATACATGTCTCAAGGGTCATCGACTTCGACGACACACCTCTGCCCGATGTCGTCACCCGCATCGAAGAGGTCTACGGCATAGAGGTCACCGGGCTCCCATCCGACGCGACTGAAATGACACTTACACTCCACTACGAAGGCCCTGCCGACGAGCTCATCGAAGCTATCAACGAGACCCTCGGCACCCATCTTGACATCAAAACCGAAAACTGATGAAGAAATTGCTTATATGCCTCTGCATGAGCCTCCTTCCCCTCTTGGGGCTTGCGCAGAGAGTGACCCTGCACGCCGTCGACAGACCCGCCTCCGACGTATTCCGCGCCCTCGTCGAGCAGACAGGTAAGAATTTTGTCTACTCCTCGGATCTCCTCACGGGTGTTCGGGTGACCGTCAATGCCGACAACCGTCCACTGAAAAAAGTCCTCTCCGAGATGTTCTGCGACAAGGATATAGACTTCAAGATCAAAGGCTCGAACGTCATCCTCACCCGCCGACGCATACCCACGAAGAAATCGAAGCACCACGAAGTCCGCCAAACTCCCCGCGTGGCCGTGATGCCCGACACCACCCTCATGCTCGAAGAGATTCTTGTCCTCTCCCGCCTCGAAGCCCCCGAGGTCGAGTCGAGCGAGATGGGAGCCCGTAAGATCACGGGGCGCGAGGTGCGCGACACCCCCACCCTCCTGGGCGAGAGCGACGTCATCAAGACCTTGCAGACCATGCCGGGCGTCTCGGAGAGTGTCGAGGGTATGGCAGGGATGAGCGTCCACGGCGGCGACACCGACCAGAACCTCTTCATGCTCGACAACGTGCCTCTGTACCAAGTCAATCACCTCGGAGGCCTCTTCTCGGCCTTCAACCCCGACATCATCCGCCACGTCGACTTCTTCAAGACCTCCGTACCCGCCAAGTATGACGGACGCCTCTCCTCGTTCATGGACGTGAGGACCACCGACGGGCACCGCGAAGGACACCACGGCACTGCGCGCCTCGGGCTCACCTCGGGCTCAATCGGCATCTCGGGCCCTATCTCGCGCAAGACCACCTATGTGGCGGGTCTGAGACGCTCGTGGCTCGACGTTCTCACCATTCCCCTCGTCGCCATGATCAATGCCGCCTCGGACGAGGAGAAAACCCGTATGCGCTACGCCTTCACCGACCTCAACGCGAAGGTCATCCACCGCTTTGACCGCCGTTTCAAGGGTTTCGTGAGCGTCTACTACGGCAGCGACATATTGAAGACCGGGGACGAGAGCAAGAACTCGTACATGAACCCCGGATGGTACTACCGCGACCGCTACGATCTCTCGTGGGGGAATCTCGTGGCGCAGACGGGGCTCAACTGGCGCATCAATCCTGCGCTCTCGGCCGAGTTCACCGCCGCCTATACCCGCTACTTCTCGGACATGAAGTATGACGACGTCAACCGCTTCACCCAAAACGGCCCCGAGACTATGACCCACGTCACGGCCACCACCCACAACAACATCAACGACTGGGTTTTCCGCGCTGACTTCGACTGGAACCCCGCCGACAACTCGCGCGTGCGCTTCGGGGCCAACTATGTGCGCCACTCCTTCCTCCCCGGCCACTCGGAACGCAGGAATACCCATGACACGGAGACAATCCTCACCCGCGACTCGACGTGGAGCTACCGCGGCAACGAGGTGAACCTCTATATAGAGGATGACTGGAAGATCACCGACCGCCTCCGCGCCAATGTCGGCCTCCACGGATCGCTATTCCATGTCGACGGACGTGTCCGCCACGGCCTCTCGCCCCGTGCATCGATCAATTTCCGCCCCACGGAGGCCACAGCCGTCAAGGCATCGTACACACGCACCGTACAGTATGTCCACCACCTTGCCCAGAGCTATCTCTCGCTCCCGACCGACCAGTGGGTGCCCGTGACAGGCAATTTCAAGCCCGAGACGGCAGACAAGGTCGCCGCAGGGGTCTACTGGCAGTCGCGTGACGGCGGATGGACCTTTTCGGCCGAGGCGTATTGGAAATGGATGCACAATTTGGTCGAGTACAAGGATGAGTACTACCTGCGCCCGATGCTGGCCATGTGGAACAGCTCGCTCACCTCGGGACGGGGGACGGCCAAAGGTATCGACCTCAAAGCCGAGAAGACCATCGGCAAGCTCACGGGCCACATAGCCTACTCGCTCGTATGGGCCGACCGAACATTCCGCGACAAGAACGGGGGCAAGACCTATCCCGCCCGCTTCGACCAGCGCCACTCGATCCACATCGGCCTCGACTGGAAGGTGAACGAGAAGGTCGGCCTCCACGCCGCATGGACAGGGCACTCGGGCAACCGCTTCACCCTGCTCACACAGACTTGGGAGACCCCCGTGTTCGGCGGCTATACTCCCGACTATGACGCTCCGCTCCGCGCCCCGCTAAACAACTACCGCCTCCCCTTCTATCACCGCCTCGACCTCTCATGTACCGTCCGCAACAGCCGCGGCTACTGGACCTTCGGGCTCTACAACGCATACTGCCACATGAACGCCATCGGCATCCGACGGGGCTACAAGTATGAGTACGCCACCAACGACGATACCAGAGTATTCCAGAAAGTCACCCTCTTCCCCCTAATCCCCTCAATCTCCTACACATGGGAATTCTAAGACATATCACCACGGCCCTCCTTCTCCTCTCCCTCGCATCGTGCTACTCAGACTTCGAGCCCGACATAAAGTCCGAGCCTGTCCTGTGCCTCAACTCGTGCATCACCGCCGGTATGCCCATCGAGGTCAGCGTCACGCGCACATGGCTCTACTCGGAGCCCAACGGGCAGCATAACAACGCCGTCAAAGACGCCTCCGTCACCATCACGGCCAACGGCGAGCGTGTCCCCGCCGACTATCTGCCCCACGAGGGGGACATCATCCGCATCGAGGCCGAGAGCCCGACCTACGGCACGGCTTGGGCCGAGGTCGAGGTGCCCCGAAAGGTCGAATTCACCAAGACCGACACGCAGATCAACGAGGGGAACACCTTCGTCGGCGAGACTGAGGATGGCCTCGTCACGGACTGGCTCTCATTCGGCCTCCGCGCCTCGGTCGGCATCAAGGATGACCCCACGCGCGACAACTACTTCCGCGTCGGCTCCTACGGCCACAACCCCTCGGGCGACCTTTGGCCCGAGACCGACATTTACCTCGGACTGGGCTCGCTCCGCTACGAGGCCGAGCCTATCTTCGGCGAGCACATCGGGGTTTTCGAATCGATCATGGGGAGCAGCGAGAGTGCGACGGCCTTCTTCACCGACCGCCAGTTCATGGGCTCGACCTACAACCTCACCCTCCTCTACAACGACTTCTTCTACCTCGTCAACACCCCCGAGCTCGACCCCGCCATGACCGACTGCGGGTTCACGATCATGGTCTACAACATCTCTAAGAGCTTCTACGACTGGTACCTCTATCTCTACAATCAGAACGAGGGTCCGTACGGCGACTTCGGCGGCCTCGGCCTCGGCGACCCGATGTGGGGATACAGCAATGTCTCGACAGGCGCGGGGATAGTCGTGGCACAGACCCCGTCGGTGATCGAGGTCGATTTCGGGCCATATATCCGCGAAGCTTTGATGTAGTCTGATGATTTTTGCGTAACTTTGTAATCGTTACCCGAAAGTCATCCGTACTACTCCATGAAAACGACAGTCTGCTCCGTATGCCTGCTCCTCTCCGCCTTGATGCTCCCGACCCTCGGCCTGTCGGCCCGCGAGACCTATAATTTCAACCACCAGTGGCTGCTCAACGTCGGCGACAACCCCGATGGGGAGAAAAAGTCGCTCCGTGACCGCGATTGGAAGCCCGTGACCCTCCCGAGGGCCTTCAACGAGGACGAGGCGTTCAAGGTGCCCATAGCCGAGCTCACCGATACCGTCTCGTGGTACCGCAAGCACTTCCGCCTCCCCCGCGAGGCGCGTGGCAAGAAGGTTTTCGTCGAGTTCGAGGGTGTGCGCATGGGGGCGGACTTCTACCTCAACGGCCACCACCTCGGGCTGCACGAGAATGGCGTAATGGCCGTCGGATTCGACCTCACGCCCTATATCGACTATGACGGGGAGAATCTCCTCGCCGTCCGTGTCGACAATGATTGGGACTACGAGGAGCGTGCTACGGGTCAGAAATTCCAGTGGAACGACCGCAACTTCAATGCCAACTACGGGGGCATCCCGAAGAATGTCCGCCTCCACGTGACCGATGAGCTGTATCAGACCCTCCCCCTGTACAGCAATCTCGGCACGACGGGCACATACATCTACGCCACCGACATCGACATCCCCGCCCGCCGCGCGGTGATCCACGCCGAGAGCGAGGTGCGCAACGAGGGACGCCGTGCCGTCGAGGCCGCCTACGAGGTGACGCTGACCGACCCCGAGGGAAAGGTTGTGGCCCGCTTCGGCTCGCCCGCCGTGCGCATCGCTCCCGACGAGACCGCTACCCTCGCCGCCGCCGACACGGTCAGCGGGCTGCACTTCTGGTCGTGGGGGTACGGGTATCTCTACGATGTCGAGACGGCGCTCGTCGTGGATGGGCACAAGAGTGACAAGGTCGTCACGCGCACGGGCTTCCGCAAGACCCGCTTCGCCGACGGAAAGATATGGCTCAACGACCGCGTCATTCAGATGAAAGGGTACGCCCAGCGCACCTCCAACGAGTGGCCCGGTGTGGGGATGTCCGTGGCTCCGTGGCTCAGCGACTACTCGAACGGCCTGCTCATAGACGGCAATGCCAACTTCTTCCGATGGATGCACGTCACGGCTTGGAAACAGGACGCCGAGAGCTGTGACCGCGTCGGTGTCATGCAGATGCTCCCCGCGAGGGATGCCGAGAAGGACGCCGAGGGACGCCAGTGGGGTCAGCGCACCGAGCTGATGAGGGACATGATCGTCTACTTCCGCAACCATCCCTCGGTCATCTTCTACGAATCGGGCAACGAATCCATATCCCGCGACCACATGATCGAGATGAAGGCTATCCGAGACCTCTACGACCCCCACGGAGGGCGCGCCATAGGCTCGCGCGAGATGCTCGACATCCGCGAGGCCGAGTATGGGGGCGAGATGCTGTATGTGAACAAGAGCGAGCACCACCCGATGGTGCAGACCGAATACTGCCGCGACGAGGGGCTCCGCAAGTACTGGGACGATTGGAGCTACCCATACCACCGCCACGGCGACGGCCCGCTGCACAAGGGGAAGGATGCCTCGGCCTACAATCAGAACCAGGATATGCTCGCCGTCGAGATGGTGCGCCGATGGTACGACTTCTACCGCGAACGCCCGGGCACGGGTACGCGCGTCAACTCGGGCGGGGCCAAGATCATCTTCTCCGACACGCAGACCCACTGCCGAGGGGCCGAGAACTACCGCCGCAGCGGTGTGACAGACCCCATGCGCATCCCGAAGGACGCATTCTTCGCCCACAAGGTCATGTGGGACGGATGGGTCGACGTCGAGGGGCACTCTACATATATTATAGGCCACTGGAACTATGCCGACACCGTCCGCAAGCCTGTATATGTGGTATCGACAGGGGAGAGGGTCAAACTCTTCGTCAACGGGCGCGAGCTCGACGCCGAACCTGTGCGCGAATACGACTTCCTCTTCACCTTCCCCGATGTGGCATGGGAGGCGGGCACCATCGAGGCGGTCAGCTATGACGGCGGGGGGCGCGAGCTCTCGCGCGCTTCCAAACAGACCGCGGGCGAGCCCTCGGCACTGAGGATGACCCTCATGCACGGCCCGCGCGGGGTATATGCCGACGGCGCAGACCTTGCACTGGTCGAGGTCGAGGTCGTGGATTCCGAGGGGCGCCGCTGCCCGCTTGCCAACGACCTAATAGACTTCACGCTCACTGGCCCCGCCGAGTGGCGCGGAGGTATTGCGCAGGGCCCGGGGAACCATGCCTTCGAGACGTCGCTCCCCGTCGAGTGTGGCGTCACGCGCGTGATGCTCCGCTCGCTCCCCGAGGCGGGCGATGTCACGCTCACGGCCCATGCCGAGGGGTACGGGGATGCCTCCGTATCGTTCACGACCCTCCCCGTCGAGGTCAAGGATGGACTGAGCCGCCACTTCCCCGCCGCCGACCTCGCCCCGCGCTATGACCGTGGCGAGACCCCCGGGACACCATCGTACACCGAGAAAAAGAGGGGCGTACCCGTCCTCTCGGCCACCGCAGGCCACAACGCGGACAAGGCCGAACTGAGCTATGATGACAACGAACTGAGCGAGTGGCGCAACGACGGGCGCCGCGTGACGGCGTGGATCACATACCGCCTCGCCCGCCCTGCCCTCGTCGACGACATCTGTATCAAGCTCGCAGGATGGCGCTCGCGCAGCTATCCGCTCGAAGTCTATGCGGGTGACGAGCTCGTGTGGAGCGGCGACACCCCCCGCTCGCTCGGCTACGTCCACCTCCCACTGCGTCCAGTCCTCACCGACACCATCACGATACGCCTCAAAGGCTCGGCAGCCGACCGAGATGCCTTCGGGCAGATAACCGAAGTCGCCGCAGCCTCGGCAGGAGACCTCGATACGGTCAGATCGACCAAGAAACGCCACGACCTCCGCATAGTCGAAGTCGAATTCTTGGAAAATTATGAATTATGAATTAAGAATTAAGAATTGGGGGCATAATTCTTAATTCCTAATTCTTAATTCTTAATTCCCCCGTGTAACGTAACACTCCCGAACCGATACAGAGTGTTACGTAACACCCGTGTACCGTCTCCCTGCTGTTACGTTACAGCGAGGGGGCTATATGCCCCGCAGGGGCATGACATCGGAAACCCCAGTGTGGCCGCAGCCATGCGGAGGCCTCACTGGGGACAACTCCCTAAAAACAAGCGATCTACCTCGTAGAGGTAGTACAACACAGACGTATCACGTTGATGCTGTGCAACCTCTGCGAGGTTGAATGGTAAGCTGACCTACTGCCCCCAGTGAGTTCTCCGCTTCGCTCCGACCACACTGGGGTTTCTAATGTTATGCCCCTGCGGGGCATCTTGTACGTAGAAATATAGCTTCCCTCCCTCTATATCTCTATATATAGAAGTGCAATGTATGTAGTAGTAATGGGTACTGCAAAGTTACAACCAAAATGGCCCGAAAAGGTGCGATAATGCCGATAAGCACTAAAAAAAGTGCGTAACGTTGTAACGTAACACTCGGGAGACGGTACACGGGTGTTACGTAACACGCTGTATCGGTTCGGCGGTGTTACGTTACACAGGGGAATTAAGAATTAAGAATTAAGAATTAAAAATTATGAATTATGCCCCCAATTCTTAATTCTTAATTCCTAATTCATAATTTTCTCTATCCTCTCCAATTCCTCGGGGGTGAACGGGGCCGAGTGGAGGGCCATGAGGTTGGCATCGAGCTGAGCCACAGAGCTGCACCCGACAATCACCGAGGCGACGGCAGGACGGCTCAGAACCCACGCAACCGCCATCTGTGCAAGGGTCTCGCCACGCTCCTCGGCTATCTCGGCGAGGGCGCGGATCTGCGCCAAACGTTCGGGTGTGAGCTGAGATACGGTCAGATGCGAACCTCGGGCAGCACGCGAATCGGCAGGGATGCCGCGCAGGTATCTGTCCGTGAGCATCCCCTGGGCGAGGGGCGAGAAGATGGTCATGCCCACCTGCTCGCGCTCCATCAGCGCCTCCACCCCTGAGGCGATCGGGGCGCGGTCGAAGATATTGATGCGCTCCTGGAAGGCGAGGCACGGCACATCCCTCTCGCGCAGATAGGCCAGTGCAAGGCGCGTAGGTTCGAGAGGCCAACGCGAGAGGCCGACGTACAGGGCCTTTCCGCGGCGCACGATGTCGACCATTGCCTGCAAAGTCTCCTCGATCGGCGTCTCGGGGTCATAGCGGTGGCTGTAAAAGAGATCGACATATTCGAGCCCCATGCGACGGAGGCTCTGGTCGAGCGAGGCGATGAGATATTTGCGCGACCCCCAGTTGCCATAAGGCCCGGGCCACATATCGTACCCCGCTTTGGTCGCCACGAAGAGCTCGTCGCGGTGAGGTTTGAGATCCGTGGCAAGCACGCGCCCGAAAGTCGCCTCGGCCGAGCCGTAGGGAGGCCCGTAGTTGTTGGCGAGGTCAAAGGCACAGATGCCGCGGTCGAAGGCGTGGAGAAGAATCTCGCGCGAGCGCCCGAAGGGGTCCACGGCACCGACATTCTGCCACAATCCGAGTTGGATTGATGGGAGC
>CAMWXQ010000032.1 GCA_947178235.1 uncultured Muribaculaceae bacterium | reverse complement strand
GGCCGGGGGCGGCCTTCGTCGAGCCGTTGCCGATGGCGAAGGCGGGACGGCCTATCTGCGCGGTCTGGGCCATGCGGGTGAGGCGGGCGTCGGCGGTGCGCTGCATCGTGCGGTTGACGCGGGCCATGTCGACACCGGCGAGGTATGCCTTGGCCTCGGCGCTGCGGGCTGCGGCGGGAGTGGCCTTGATGTCCGAGCGGACTGTGAGCCCCCGGGCATCGACGTCGGCATAGTAGAAGGTCTCGCCTTCATTCACGAGATAGTAGCCGTCTTCGGAGAGATAATAGTGGTGGAATTCGTCGCCGAGGAGGCGGACATTGATGACCGTGCCGTCCGGCTGGGTCATCTGCAACAGTCCCGGCTTGGCGGGGACTGCGAGGGCGGCGAGGGCTCCCGCCGCGGTCAGCAGAGTTGCTGTAAGCGCTTGTTTTATCGTAGATACCATGTTGGTCTGTGTTGGCATTTAGTATTATTCTGCAAAATTAGGATTTTTGGGGGATATACGCAACAAATTGAACGACAAATTTTTGACATTTTTCTAATAAAGGCAAAAATTAACCAAAAAATTGTCACCCTATAAGCACAGATATGCCCCACAGGGCCTCCAAACGGGGGTTTTGGTGGAAATTTGTTACAGGGAGGGGTAAATTAGACCAATTGGACCTATTAGTCCAATTGGTCTAATTGAAAAAAATGGGCGCCCTGCGGAGGGGCGCCCATATATAATATAGGTGTGGTCGATTACTTCACGATCAGCTTGACCGAGACGGGAGCGCCTGCGGTAGGCTCGACCACGAGGATATAGAACCCAGGGGTCACACCGGTGAGGTCGAGGTGGGCCTCATCGCCGGGGAAGCTCTTCAAGAGTGCGCCCGAGAGGGTGTAGAGGCGGGCAGCCTCGAAGTCACCCTTGACCTCGGTATAGCCGGGAGCAGGGTTGGGGCCTACGCTGATGGCCGATGCCTCGGGAGCTGCGATGCCAGACTCGCCGAAGGTGACGGTGGCGGGGGCAGACTCGCCCGATGCGTAGACAGCCTTGACCTCGGCGGTGTGGAGATCCTTGGGCAGACCTGCGAAGGTGTACTCACAGGCGTCGGTCTCGGCTACCTTCTCGCCGTCGAGGGTCACGACATACTTGACCTCGGGGCCGGTGACGGCGGTGTTCATCGGCATATTCTTGCCCGATGCGATGGTCACGTCGTCGATGAAGAGGGTGAAGCCGTCGGGCGACACACTGTTGACAGCCACATAGCGGGCGTCAGCGGGAACGGTGAACTCATACTTGGTCCAGACCTGCTTGGGCACCTCGATGAACTGCTCGCCGAGCCACTCGAAGGAGTCGGGGTTGAGGTCGGTCTTCGAGTAGCCGACACGGATCACCTCGCCGTAGGTCTGCGAGTAGCCGCGGGCCCAGAACGAGAAGGTGAAGGGGTCATGGTAGGTGAGGCGGGGCGAGCTGAACCAGTCGTCGCTGCCGGTGAAGCCGGCGAAGCAGGCGAGTTCAGACTGGCCCGAGTGCGGGAGGGATGCCTGGCGGAAGTCGGCCATCGAGGGGGTAGTCAACCAGGGGTTGAAGACCATGAACGACCCGGGCTGGGTGCGGCCGGGGAAGTCGAAGTCGGCCTCGGCGAAGGTGCGTGCGCCGTCGCCGTCGCGGTACTGCCAGCCTACCTCGCCGGCAGACTCCTTGGCGAAGGCCTCGTGGCCCTCGAAGTCGTCGGTGAAGTCGCCCGACTCATTCCATGTGAGACGGAAGCCGTCCTCGAACGAGCCGGTGAGCTCGACATTGACGGGATCGGCGATGATCTCCTGCATCACGAGGTTGTCGAGCACGAGGTCCTTGGTCTGCATGAGGTTGACCTCGACCGGCTCGAAGGTGTAGCCGGGGAGGGCGAGGGCGAGGGTATATGTGGCGCGGAGGAGGCCGTCGGCGAATGTGACGGTGCCGTCCTCAGCCACGGTGGCCTCGCGGCTGACCTCGTTGTTGTCCGAGGTGAGGGTGGCGACGGCCCCTGCGGCCTTGCCCGAGCGGGCATTGGTCGAGACGTGGGCGGTCACGGAGCCGAACATGTCGCGGAGCATCATGCCGGCCTCGGTCTTGGCCGACTCGGTGCCGTCGGGGAAGAGGGTCGAGACGGCGTAGGTGTAACGGCCGGGGGCGAGAGTGGCCCACGAGCTGTCGGTGAAGGCGGTCTCGGCGAGGGGTGCGGAGTTGACTGCGGTCCACTCGGCTCCTTCAGTCTCGGCGGCGGCGCGCCATACATTGTACTTCCAGAACGAGGGGGCCTCGGCCTGGGCGGGTACCATACCCTCGGCAGACCATGCGTCGCCGGCGGCACGGATCATGAGGTTGCCGGCGAGGTCGGCGAGGTCGAAGTACATGAAGTCGCCCGAGTTGTAGTCTACCGAGAAGGCATAGCGGCCACCCTCGACAGGATACGAGGGATTGGTGGCGCCGTCATCGAGACCGATGGCGTGGAAGCCGGGGTAGTTGAGCGATACGAAGCATCCGCGGGGAGCGTCGACGGCGGCGGGGAGGGTGTAGACGGTCCACTGGTCGTCCTTGTTGAATATGGCGCGCTCGGAGTAGAGGAGTGTACCGGTGGGATTCCCCTGCTCGTCGAGGTCATATATATATAGGTGTACGGTGTTGTGGGGTCCACCCTCCGAGGTGGTGTACCAGGAGACCTCGCGGAGGGTCATGGGGGTGCGGAATACCGAGCCGATGACGGCGGTGCCGATGGCATTGGAGAATCCGATCTGGGTCGAGAGGATGCCCGAGTCATAGCGGAACTCGGCGGCGGTGGCGGGATTGCTCCACGCGAGGGTCACGGCCTCGTCGGTAGCCTCGCCCGAGACATTGACGGGGGCGAAGTGGGCATACCCGAGGGTGATGTCGCCGAGGTTCTTCGGTGCATTGAGGTTGAACTCGGCGCTCCCGTCGACATACCAGGGCTTCGAGACGGTGACGGTGTTCTGCTCACTGGCGATGACGTCGCTGAACCAGAACGAGCCATCCTCCGAGGTCACGGCTGAGAGGGCGGTGTAGCCGTCGAGTGCGACGGCGGCGTCGGCGATGGGTGCGCCGGTGGTGTCGAGGACACGGCCGGTGACGGTGTAGACGGGGAGTTTCACGAGGGTGAAGTCGGCGGTGCCGTCGGCGTCATCGATCTTCACGCTCACGGGCTCGGAGGCCTTGTAGCCGAACTTGGTGGCGGTGACGGTGTAGGTGTCGTTGGGCACGAAGTCGAAGCGGTATGTACCGTCCTCGGCGGTCTCGGCCACGGCATTCATCTCGGCGATGGTGACCTCGGCACCTGCGAGGGGCTTGGAGTCACCGTCGAGGACTGTGCCGGTGACGGATGCACCGCCCGACTGTACCATGAGGGTGATGACACTGTTGCCGCTGCGGGTGGTGGGAGTGCCGGTGAAGTCGAAGGGTGCGCTGCCGCCGTAGGTCACGGCACTGTTGCCGGGGAGGGGATTGGTGTTGTAGTACGGCTGCGAGGCGTACATGTAGGTCGTGCCCGAGTTTTCGAGCGAGGTGACGACGAGCATGGCGAGATTGCCACCCTCGTAGTCGAAGGCGCGGGTGAAGGTGATGTCATACCATAGATCGCCGGGAAGCAGGTCGATGGTGCTGTCGTAGACGAGGGCCATCTCCTCCTCGGGAATCCATCCGTCGGAGGCCTTGGTGCGGTCGGTGTTGGCCAGGTAGATCTTCAAGCCTACGTTCTTGGCACCCGACGAGTATGAGGGTACCGATACGTTGTACTTCACGCCTGTGACGCGGCCACGCTTCACACCCACCTCGGATGCGGCGTAGATATTGAGCGACGCACCGAACTTGCTGTACAGGTTGAGGGGGTGGTAGTAGTTGGTCGAGTACTTTTTGCCGATATTTATCTCCTCGGGCGAGCCGACGGGGAGGAGTTCGATGGCCATGGGCTCGGTCGAGTCGTCGGCCGAGATCTCGTCACCCTCGCCACGGACCTTGCCGCAGAGGGTCGACACGGCCACGTGTACGGGGAAGGTGTACTCGATGCCGACCTCGGCGCTCTCGCCGCCGGCGAGGGGCTCGGTGGCGGTGGCGGTGGCGAGCACCTTGCCGTCCTGGTCGACGAGGTCTACGGAGTATGTCTCGTAGGTCTGGCTACCCTTGTTGGCTACGGTCACGGTGTAGGTATAGGTGTTCCCCTCGATAGGCTTGACATTGCCGTTGAGTGCGGTGGCCGCGAGGTTGTGGGCGGCGAGCTTCTCGATCTCCATGCGGTTGATGATCATGTACGAGTTCCCCTTCTCGGCGGTGTTGTGCATGGCGAGGTTGCAGTCGCCGATCTCAGCGCCGGTATTGAACTGGAACTCGACCCAACCGAGCTGATAGCCGCGGGTGAGGGTGACGGTGCCTGCGGACTGCAAGGGATTGGCGATGTCGCTGTCTTTGAGCAGGTAGAAGTCGAGGGGATGGTTGCCGTTGGCGAAGCATTGCAGGCGAACCTTGTATGCCGAGTTGGGCTCGAACTCCATGGGGTTGCTCACGAGCCAGTCGTCACCGGGCTGATTGGCAGCCATGAAGTAGGCGCCGTCGGCCTTGGCCCACGAGATGGCTGAGCGATACCATGTATTCCCGTCCTCGTTGGCGTCCACGGGGGTCCACTGGCCGAAGTCGTCGGTGAAGTCGCAGGCATAGGGTACGCCGAGCTTCGGGCCGAGCGCGATGGAGGGGGAGACGGCGGGGGCCGAGGTGCCGCACGAGTTGACGGCGGTCACGGTGTAGTCGTAGGTGTTCGAGACCTCGACGCCGGTCTCGGTCCACTCGGTCACGGTGAGGCCTTCGGCAACCTTGATGCCACCGGGATTGCGGACGACGTCATAGGTCATGGTCTCGGTGTCGGTCCATCCGCCGTTGGCACCCTTGGTGACGGGGTTCCACTTCAAGATGGCCGAGTTGGGCGAGGTCTTGGTGACGGTGATGCCGGTGACGGCGGCGGGGAGGTCCTTGCCCACGAATGTGGAGAGGGCCACGGATGCACCCGCGCCATTGGCGTTGTAGGGGGTTATGAGCCACTCGTACACGCCTCCCTCGGCGTCGCCGATATTGTCGGTGTAGGTCGATGCCTTGCCGGGCTCGGCACCGGTGACGGTGCCCACGACGGCACCGCCGCGCGAGATCTCGACCTTGGTGAGCGCTTTGAGGGGCTCACCGCCGAAGGTCGACGAGGGGTTGGTCCACGAGAGGGTGGCCGCCGACACACCGCCGGCTGCGGGAGTGACCTCGGGGACGAGGACGGCTGCGGGACAGTTGTCGGGAGCTGCGAACGAGGGGATGTAGAGGCCTGCGACCTGGTTGTCGCCGAAGTTGCGCAGGCGTGTGATCTCACCCGTGGCGGGATTGACCGTTGCCACGAAGCTCTCGGGGACCTCGATGGTGCCGCTCTCGTTGAAGATGTGGGTCGAGGCGAGCCAGTAGAGCTTGCGGTCGGCGTGGTCGAATTCCATCGTCTGGAACTTCTGGGGCAACTGGCCAGTGGAGCCGATCACGGTCACTGCGCCGGTCTCCTTGTCGATGGCACAGAAGTCACCCGCGAAGCTGATGCCGTAGAGCTGCCCCGAGTAGGAGGCGGCGAGGGTGAAGAATCGGCGGTCGAGCGTGGCGACCTTGGTGGCCGCTGCGGTCGAGAGGTCGATGGTATAGAGACCCGAGGCGGTGTCGTCGAGGCGCGAAACGGCATACATGCGCGACGTCGACCAGTCATAGGTCATGTCGTTGATGAGGTTCGAGAAGCCGTTGAGGCTGCCCACGGTCGAATTGCTGCCGGTCGTGAGGTCGACGCGGACAAGCGAGACAGGGACCTCCTTGCCATTCTCCTCCTTCGAGGTGGCGATGTAGTAGAACTTGCCTCCGTAGGCTCCCGCCGTGGAGGTCTGGCTGAACGGTACTGCTGTCTTGAAGACCGGCTCGGCCTCGCTGAGGAGGTCGAAGGTGACCACGTGGTTGGCCATCTTGTACTGGTCTTCGGAGAAAGCCAGGATTCCGTAAGCCTTGTTGTCTATCGCGGCACTGACACTCAGACCCGAGGCCAGCATCAAGGCTCCGCAAGACAACATCTTTGCGAAATTGTTCATTGGTTAGGTAGATTGGTTTTTGGGATTGTTTTCTTGGTTGGGCTTGGCGTTGTCATAGCTATTTTAGCTATTATAGCTATTATAGCTATGACAACCAATGTATCAGAGCGTCCTATACTCCTTCGAGTAGCGGAGCACCTGGGGCAGGTATTCCTCGCCGTATGAGATGGTGACGTCGGTGATATTGCCGTCAGCATCGTAGACGGGGGTGTAGACAGGGTTCACAAAGCCCTTGTAGGGGGCGATGTTCAGCTTGGCGTAGCGGTCGAGCACCTCGCGGTGGAGCTCGGGGTCAACCTTCACGGCATAGGTCTCGACGAGGTTGGCGCCCGCCTCATAGTCCCCCTCGCTCTTGATGCGCTGGATTTCGGCGAGGAGTTCGCCGAAGAGGTCGCGGAGCTTGGCGTAGTCGTTGATCTGGATGTAGGTTTTCCCATCCTTCTTGACCATCTCGACCACATTGTCGGCCTTGCCCTTCTCGTAGACCCATGCTGAGATCAGCTGACGGTTGCGCATGTGGGCCTCCTCGATATCCTTGCCGGGCTCGATGCGTACGAGCTGGGTCATGAGGCCGTTGAGCAGGTACTTGTAGTATTCTGCCTTGTAGGCATCGGGGTTGTCGAGCAGCCCGAGTTCGAGCAGCTTCGGGTCGGCGAGGTAGTAGAGGGCGAAGAGGTCGGCGCGGGTCTCTTCGAGGGTCGAGCCGTGGGCGCGGAGGGCGTCGGGATCGACACCGGGGAGGAGGCGGCCCGAGGCGTGGCCGAGGCACTCGTGGAGGTCGGTGTGGAGGTTGTCGGTGATGAAGAGGTAGTCATCCATGAGCTTGGCGGTCTCGGGATCGATGACGAATTCCTCGTTGAATCCGTTGCCGTGGGCAGCCTTGTCGTATGCCTCGGTGATGTTTTCGAGTGTCACCGACTTCGAGCCGTGGGCGGCGCGGATCCAGTTGGCATTTGGGAGGTTGATGCCGATCGGGGTGGCCGGATACGAGTCGCCGGCGAGGATGGCGGCGGTGATGACCTTGGCGCTCACGCCCTTCACGTCCTCCTTGCGGAATCGGGGATCGACGGGCGAGTGCTCCTCGAACCACTTGGCGTTGCCGGCGATGACCTCGGTGCGATGCGATGCCTCCTGGTTCTTGAAGTTGACGATCTCCTCCCACGACCCGGTCATGCCGAGGGGGTCGCCGTAGCTCTCGATGAATCCGTTGATGAAGTCCACCTGCGAGTCGAGGTCCCCGACCCATGCGATCGAGTAGTCGTCGAAGGCTTTGAGGTCGCCCGTGCGGTAGAAGTCGATGAGCTTGGCGATGACCTCCTTCTGGGTGTCGTTCTCGGCATACTCGGATGCCTTCGAGAGGAGCTCGACGATTCGGGTGATGGCGGGCGAGTAGTATCCGTCGACCTTGTAGACCTGCTCGACGAGCTTGCCGTTCTCCTTGGCCAGGCGGGTGTTGAGGCCATACGAGATGGGGGTCGCGTCATTGGGGTCTTTGAGGCCGTTGTAGTATGCCTCGACCTCGGCCTGGGTGACGCCGGGGCCATAGAGGTTGTTGGCCGATGTGGCGATGAGGTCCTGGCCGGCGGCCTGGTTGACACGCTTGGGCATCACCGAGGGGTCGAAGATGACGGGCATCAGCTCGGCCATGTTGGCGGGACGGAGCGAGTCGGGCAGTGCGGCGGCCTGCGCCTCGAGGAATTCCTGCGAGAACTTGGGCTGGAACTTGTCCATCGAGTAGTGGTGGTGTATGCCGTTGGCGAACTCGATCTGTTTCAGGTACAGTTCGAGTCCCTTGTACTCCTCCGAGTTCTTGTCGCCGTTATAGTTGGTATAGACATTCTCGATGAGGTCGCGGATGGCGAGGTTGTAGCGTCCGTTCTGATCCCAGAGGATGTCGCGCCCCGCGAGGGCAGCCTCGGTGAGGTAATAGATGAAGATGCGCTGCTGAGGGGTCAGCTTCTCGAAGTCGGGCACCTTGTAGGCGAGGACTTCAATGTCTGCGAAACGGTCCACGTTGTAGTCGAAGTTGTCGGCCTGGGCCTCGGCGCCCTTCTTGGCCCCGCAAGAGCCGAACATGAGCCCCGCGGCTGCCACGGCCGGGATGAGGAATTTTGAGTAATGCATTGTGTATCGGGTATTTCTGATTTCTATGTCCTATTCGACCGCGAGCACGAGCCCCTTGAGATACTCACCTTCGGGGTGATAGATGTTGACGGGATGGTCCGAGGGCTGGGTGAGCTGATGCAGGATGCGGACCTTGCGCCCCGAGCGGGCGGCGGCGGTGAAGACCGCGAGGCGGAACTGCTCCTTGCTCACCGCCTGCGAGCACGAGAAGGTGAAGAGGATGCCCCCGGGCGCAATCTTGCGGAAGGCGGCTTCA
>CAMWXQ010000031.1 GCA_947178235.1 uncultured Muribaculaceae bacterium | reverse complement strand
CGCGCAATTAGACCGCAAAGGTAGTGAAAAATCCCCGTAATCCATCCATATCCCCTTATGAAAAATCCATATCGCGGTGGTCGGGGGTGCGGGGGAGATTTTTATGGGTGGAAATTGTCAATTATGGAAATTTTTCATTAATTTTGCGGGCGAAAACCAAACCAGATACAATATGTCAAAGGTAACAGTAGTGGGCGCCGGCAACGTAGGCGCAACTTGTGCGAATGTCCTGGTGACTTGTGGCATCGCCGACGAGGTTGTTCTCCTCGATATCAAGGAGGGTGTGTCCGAGGGTAAGGCCATGGACATCATGCAGACCGCTTCAATCCTCAATCTCAATACCGTACTCCGCGGCGTGACCAATGACTATGCGGCCACCGAGGGCAGCGATGTCGTCGTCATCACTTCGGGTATCCCCCGCAAGCCCGGCATGACCCGCGAGGAGCTCATCGGTGTGAACGCCGGTATCGTGAAGAGCGTGACCGACCAGGTTCTGGCCCACTCGCCCAACGCTGTGATCATCTGTATCTCGAACCCGATGGATACGATGACCTACCTCATCCACAAGGTGAGCGGTCTGCCCAAGAACCGTATCATCGGTATGGGCGGTGCTCTGGACAGCGCCCGCTTCAAGTATTATCTGTCGCAGGCCATGGGTGCCAACGCCACCGAGGTGGAGGGCATCGTCATCGGCGGCCACGGCGACACGACCATGATTCCCCTCACCCGCTATGCCGCTTACCGCGGTGTGCCCGCCACCCAGTATCTCTCCGACGAGGAGATGGAGAAGGTGGCCGCAGCCACGATGGTCGGGGGTGCTACGCTGACCAAGCTCCTGGGCACTTCGGCCTGGTATGCTCCCGGTGCGGCAGGTGCGCAGATGGTCAAGGCTGTACTGCACAACGAGAAGAAGCTCATCTCCTGCTCGGCTCTGCTCGACGGCGAGTATGGCGAGAAGGATCTCTGCATCGGTGTGCCCGCCATCATCGGCCGCAACGGTATCGAGCGTATCGTTGAGTTCGAGCTCAACGACAAGGAGAAGGAGCTCTTTGCGAAGAGCGCTGCCGCCGTGCGCAAGACCAACGAGGCTCTCGCCGCCGCTCTCTGATAACGTCCCCCCGATACTCTACTGATATTCTAATGACTGGCCGGGCTGAACTTTTCAGCCCTTCCGGTCATTTTTTTGTAAAGGGGGGATAGCTATTATAGCTACAATAGCTAATATAGCCCCCTATAGCAATTCAAAATTCCCAATTCTTAATTCTCAATTAAATTAAATATGCCCCTACGTTTCTTAGCAGCCTTTGCCCTTGTGGCGGCACTCAGCGCGTGTGCCGGCGAGAATCGCGCAGCCTCGAAGACCGAATCCACTGCGACTGAGGCCCAGGCCGTGCAGACGGCCACCGAGACCCCGGCCGTCGTGACAGGCACCGATGAGGCCATACAACCCAATGCGTCGCTCCCGACCGTCATCGATTTCAATGCCGTGTGGTGCCCTCCCTGCCGCCGTTTCGGCCCGATCTTCGAGCAGGTGGCCGAAGAGATGAAGGGCAAGGCCATATTCGTCTCGGTAGATGTGGACAATGCCCCAACCCCCGCACGCCAGTTCGGTGTGTCGTCGATTCCGCAGATCTCCGTACTCCTGCCCGACGGGAAGGTTGTCTCCACGGTGGGCTTCATGACCCGCGAGGAGTTCGTGGCTTTCCTCGAAGGAGCTTTCAAGTGAGCCCGCGCGGGGTATATCCCCTGCCGTACAGACAATAAAACCGTCCCTCGTCACGTTAACTGATGAGGGACGGCACGCCTGTGTCTGTCCCGCCGCTCAAAAAGCACGTCAAACAACAGATGCAAAAGATAGTATTCGCAACCAACAATTCCCATAAGCTCGAAGAGGTGCGCCGCATGGCCGCCGGGAAAATCGAGATTCTATCGCTGGCCGACATAGGGTGTCACGACGACATACCGGAGACGGCCGATACGCTCGCGGGCAATGCGCTCATCAAGGCGCGCTATGTCAGTGACCGCTACGGGCTGGACTGCTTTGCCGACGACACGGGCCTCATGGTCGATGCCCTCGGCGGCGCTCCCGGGGTCCTCTCGGCGCGTTATGCCGGTCCGGGACATGACAGCGCGGCCAACATGGCCCTGCTGCTCCGCAACATGGAGGGTGTGACCGACCGCTCGGCGCGCTTCGTCACCGCCATCGCCCTCGTGCGCGGCGGCCAGACCGAGATGTTCGAGGGGAAGGTCGAGGGGCAGATCCTCGCCGAGCCCTCGGGCGACGGCGGATTCGGGTACGACCCCATATTCGCTCCCGTCGAGACGGGGATCCCCTTCGCGGAGATGACCCCCGAGGCCAAGAATGCCATCTCGCACCGCGGACGTGCCGTGCGCGCCCTCATGGAGCGGCTGCTCGGGTCCGATAGCTGACCGCTGCATCCTCTCCGACCATCCGAAAACCTCTCTTTTCCTCAATCTACAAAAATACCTCAGATGCTCAACCGCATAGCCTCTATCCTGGTCGTACTGCTGACCACCGTTCTCTCCGCCGGCGCAACGATGATGACCGGCGCATGGAAAAACTATCCCGTAGCCGGGGAGTTCACCCACATCATCGACACGGGCAGCCGTGTGTGGTATGTCTCTGGCGGACGCCTCAACTATTATGACCCCTCCTCGGACGAGACCCGCTCCTATGAGGCAGGGCGCGACATCAGTGATTTTGTCATCACGGGGCTGTTCCACAATCCCGCAGGGAAGTATGTGGTGGTCGCCTATGACAACGCGAACATCGACATCGTGTATGAGGACGAGGCGCGCGGCGTGGTGAATGTCCCCGACATCCGCGACTCGTCCATCAGCGCCGACAAGACCATCAACACGATGGCCTTCAACGGCGACAATATATATGTGGGCACCAACTTCGGCATGGTAATAATCGACGAGCCGAAGGCCGAGATCAAGGAGTCGGGCATCTACAACGGCCACGGCATCCTGGATATGTGTGCGATCCGTGGCGGCCTGCTCATCTCCCCGACCGGATACGAGGAGAACCACTATCCCCTGCTCTTCCACAGCTTCGGCGACCGCATCCACCGCTATGACGGCTTCAAGGTCGTGAGCCCCGATGCGGGCCACTATTACACATCCCTCAGGTCCCTCGGGGCTGATGAGTGGGGCGATTATGTCGTCGGCATTCAGTGGGGACGTGTGAGGCTTATACAAGTGCGCCCGGACCGCAAAAGCATCGGAAGTGGAAATGTATATGATGGCACAACCTCCCAGCTTGTGCCCATCGCCGGCAAGGGTGTGGCCTTCGTCGCCTCGGACGGCAACTTCGTGACCGCCGACTCGACCGGCAAGGCGTCCGCCGTACGATTCAACCTGCCCGAATCCCTACGCGGTCAGCTCATGGCCACCTCGGAAGGGCCTATCAAGAGATTCTGGCTCGCATCGGCCGACGGTCTCGGCCAGTACCGCTTCAAGGAGTCCGATGGCTCGGTCGAGGTCCTGCGCGACAAGAGCCTCCCCGCCGAGGCCACGACATTCAGCCAGGTCTGCCGCATCTATCCCACCGCCTCGGGCCACGGCTTCATCATCTCCAATCTGGGCCTCAACCGCGACCATCCCGTCGGCACCGGCAACCGCCACGATACCCCGCTCACCGCTGACGTCTATGCCGACGGAGTGTTCGAGAAGATCGACCCCGAGGTCGAGGCATCCATATCCTTCGTGAAGGATTATCAGAGGAAGCAAGGAAAGAAAATTTTCTCCCCCACCTGCATAGTAGAGGACCCCGACTTCCCCGGCCGCTACTTCATAACCTCGGCCAACGAGGGTGTATATGTGGTTGAGGGGAACAAGGAGATAGCCCACTTCACCGAGCAGAACTCCCCGATACACAACTACTGGGCGCTGACCGCCACATGGTGTACCATCGACCACCAGGGCAATCTCTGGGTCTCGGTGGCGCCTTTCAGCACCGACTACACCTCGCTGGTCATGCTCCCCGCCGAGAAACGCCGCCAGGCCGACCTCTCGCGCATAACCAAGTCTGACTGGGCCACGACCCCCGTCGGCAAGATTTCGCGAAACGCCCCCTCGTCGGTACTTGTATGCCGCAAGTCAAACATCATCATCATGATGGACTGGCACCCCAACACGGCCTTCGAGGTCATACAGCACAACGGCAACATCGCGGACACAGGCTCGTACCGCCATGAGGCCTCGACCTCGATCGTCGACACCGACGGCAAGACTCTGACCGTCTCCAAATACTGCATGGTCGAGGACAAGAAGGGTGTGGTATGGATCGGCACCTCGCAGGGTGTGCTCACCATCCCGAAACCGAACAACATGATGAATCCCACCTTCGCCGTCAACCGCGTCAAGGTCCCCCGCAACGACGGCACTAATCTCGCCGACTACCTGCTCGAAAGCGAGCAGATCACCTCGATCGCGGTCGACAACTCGAACCGCAAGTGGATCGGCACATACTCTTCGGGCCTCTACCTCGTCTCCGAGAACGGCGACCAGATCCTCGGCCACTACACCACGGCCAACTCCTCGCTCCCCTCCGACGCCATCTGTGCCCTCTATGCCGACCCCGAGTCCAACTCGCTCTTCATCGGCACCCTCGCCGGTCTCATCGAGTTCTCGACCGACTCCTCGCCCGCCATGGACGACTACTCCGAGGCATATGCCTACCCGAACCCCCTCACCCCCGACTATACCGGGTGGGTGACCATCACAGGCCTCATGGGCAACTCGCTCGTGAAGATCGTCGACCAGAATATGCACCTCGTATATCAGACCACCTCCGAGGGGGGTATGGCCACATGGGACGGCTGCAACATGAACGGCGAGCGCGTCCGCTCGGGGGTCTACTACGTCATGGCCTCCTCGGGCTCGGGCGACTCCGGCAGCTCGGCCGGCGCCGTAGCCACCAAGATACTTGTAATCAACTGACCCCGCGGCGGACAGTCCCACGGCTGTCCGCCCACTCTCTGAACCACTTATTTTTTCCGGCGTTATAGATATAACCCAAGTCACGCAACCCAAGACACCCTATGGAAAAACTAAGATACACCGATGAGACCGACCGCTGCTTCGGCGCTGCCGGGATGGCCGTCAGCCTCGTCATCTACGACGGCGACGAGCTGTTGAACTCGATTTCGCTCGACCACGAAGACTCTCCCGCGCGCACGATGGACATGAGCCCCGACTTCTTCTTTGCGGGCAGTCCTGCCGTCTCGGCCCGCGCCGCATGGAATCAGATAGTCAAGAACTATAATATAGGTGTGGCGATGGCCATCGCCAATCTCCTCTGCCGCTACTATGTCAACCGCCATGCCGGGCTCCCCGACGATGTGCGCGACGCGCTCCGCACCATGGCCGTCGAGGAGGGACACGAGTCCTGTCAGCTCGACGACGACGAGATCGAGACTATCTTCGACAAGAACTTCAACTATCTGTCGCGCGTCTTCTCGCACCGCGGCGTCCAGTCGGTCGTGCACGACTTCACCTCGGCCCTCGCCTCGCGCCGCACGCTCTCGCGTCTCGACACCCTCGACCTGCTCTCGGCCTTGCAGTCACTCTGACGTGTCCCTCATGACCTGTTCAGACGGGCCATGCAGCGTCGGCGTATCCGTATCTCCAAGATATTGAGCAGGCACGCGAGCAGGACAGTGCCCGCGATGCTCGACACGAGCGCCCCGACCGGCCCCATCCCCGGGCCGAGAGACACCACCAGTTGGATTACAGGGAAATGTATCAGATAGATATTGTACGAGACATTGTCCCGTTTCCCCTCCCATGTGCCCCACTTGCCCATCATCGAACATAGTATCACTATGATCGATACGGCGAGGGGGTGCAATACTATATACCCGTGTGGAATGTCATATATGAATACCAATGCCACGGCCGACGCTCCGAGCAGCCACCATCGCCAGCGCATGAGGGCGTCATACCAGTAGTAACACAGCACCCCTGCGTAGAAATATGACAACTGACCCATGAACTGGCGGCTGAGGATGTTGTATATCTCCTTTCCGGTCTGGTCGTACAGATGCACGAAGGCGATGCGGTAGACACAGGCCAGGACATAGATGAGCGCGAACATCACGGTCGGGCGCATCTTGAACCTCCGTATGAGCAGCGCGACTACCGGAGGGGTCAAGTACAGGAACCACTCGACCTTCATTGTCCACAGCGAGCCGTTGACCGCCTCCATCGGCAAGCCCGTGAACACGCCCGGGAGGGTCGGAGCCGCGAAGTTGGCGAACAACAGGTTGCACACGAGATATTTCCAAAATCCCGCCGAGCCGAAGTACTGCGCCACAGGAAGTGTGGAGACCGCCCCGAGCAGGACCGCAAAGAACAATACCGTAATCCAGTAGGCCGGCATGATGCGTATGGCGCGCGAAATCAGATATTTGCCCAGACTTTTCTTTTTCAAGAAGCTCCCGTATATCAGAAACCCGCTCAGCGCGAAGAATCCACCCACGCACGAATAGCTCGACAGCGGCCACCAGAACGTATAGCCCGACAGGATCTGGAAGTGGGAGATGACAACGCCGAAAGCGAGGATATACCTTATCACCCCCATGTTGTTGGGCATGGGGATGGAGTAGGGGACTTTGTTGGGCTTCATCGGCGCGTAGGTCAGTTGTGACATGCGTCCAGGGCCTTGCGCAGGCGGGCGAGGGCGTCGAGGATCACGCTGCGGGGCGACCCGACATTGAGGCGCATGTACCCGCGCCCCTCCTCGCCGAAGATCGAGCCGTCGTTGAGCGCGAGGTGAGCCCCGTCAAGGAAGAGCTTCACGATCTCCTCGTGGCACATCCCCGTCGGACGGCAGTCAAGCCAGATGAGGAACGACGCCCCGGGGCGCACGGGCCGAATCTCGGGCAGGCACTCGGCACAATACTGCTCGACGGCGCGGATATTCCCTTCTATATAAGATGTGGCTGCGTCGAGCCACGGCTCGCCGTTGCGGTACGCCGCCTCGGTGGCGAGCGTCGCCACGAATGTCGGTGCCGAGAACTCGTTGGTCTCCATCCACTCGTAGAATCCCTCGCGCAGCCCCTTGTCCTTCACGACGATCCACGAGCTTGCGAGGCCCGGGATGTTGAATGTCTTCGATGGCGCCCCGAGCAGGATGCCGGTGGCCTCCGCCTCGGGCGAGACCGAGAGGTACGGCACGTGGGGCGTACCCCAGAGCATGAGGTCGCCGTGTATCTCGTCCGAGATGACCTTCACACCATATTTATATGCGAGCGAGGCCACGGCGGCCAGGGTCTCGCGGCTCCACTGGATACCCACGGGATTGTGTGGATTGCACAGGATCATCATCGCTGGACGCTCCTCGGCGAACTTCCGTTCGAGGTCTTCGAGGTCCATCTCGTATCCACCCTCCACGGCCCTCAGCGGCGAGGTCACGCACACACGCCCGTTCCCCTCGATGAGGCGACGGAAAGGATGATAGACAGGGGGTTGTATGAGCACCTTATCCCCCTTCGTGGTGAAGTATTGGAGTACGAAAGCGATTCCGCGTACCACGCCGTTGACATACGCGATTTCCGAGGGTTCCACCTCCCATCCGTGGCGGTTGCGGAGCCAGTCCACGATAGACATCTTATACCCCTCCGGCACCACTGCGTAGCCATAGATATGGTGGGCCATGCGGCGTTCGAGAGCCTCGGCGATCTCGGGTGCCACCTCGAAGTCCATGTCGGCCACCCACAGCGGAGTCTCGTCGTCGCGTCCGAAGAACTCTTTGAGGGCATCCGTTTTCAGAGCGCCTGTACCGCGACGGTCAATGATTTTGTCAAAATCGTATTTCATGGGCATATTTGGGGGGTATTGGTTTAGGTCATCGGCCATAAACAAGCCGAACGACCCCACAAAGATACAAAATTTCTCTCAACAAGTATGCATTATCGCACCATAGAGGGGTGTTTGGGGCAGTAACTTTGCAGTGTCATAATATAAAGGATAAAGGAAAACCCAAGCTCTCAACTCTCAACCCCACCTCTCAACTTTCAACTCTCAACCCCAAACTCCCAATGAAGTTCCTACCCCTCCTTGCCGTAGAGTACACGGGTGTACTCGCGGCTGTGCTCGCCGATCTGCTGACGGGGCTCATGCGCGCCCGTCGGACAGGTATCCCCCTGACCTCGCGCGGCTATCGCCGCAGCGTCGACAAGACGCGCTCCTATCTCGGCGCCCTGTTGGGCCTCACCCTCGTCGATGCGATGGTCATAGCTGCCCTGCGCACCCACATCGACTGCGGAGGCTCCGCGCCCCTCGTCCCCTTCCCCTACCTCTCGACCTTCGGGGCCATCGGCCTGTGTCTCATAGAGGTAAAAAGTACGCTCGAAAACTCGCGCCACCGCCCCGAGCTGAGCCGTGCCGCCGAGCTCGTGCGCCGCCTCATCGCCATGCTCCGGGGGTGACCTCGCCGCGCATCAGACGGTTTTTTGGCTATCCCGGCCAAACCTTTTCGGGTTTCTGTTGGCAAATCCCGATTATTTTCACTACCTTTGCCACAGGCTCGCGCACCGCGCCGAGACTTATTGTATTTTTGACAATATTCAACCCCACAATACCAACCCGAACACATGAACCTCACTACCG
>CAMWXQ010000030.1 GCA_947178235.1 uncultured Muribaculaceae bacterium | reverse complement strand
CTCTTTTGTCAAAATGAAAAAATATATGTCTCAATATCAGTTTTCGAAGAGTGAAGGAATCTCGCCCCAAGCACCGCTGCGGCGGGGAGCGGGAGCGGCGGAGCCGGGCGCACGGAATAGAATCGTGTGCTGCTGGGCCCATCCCTGCGTGCGGTTGCGCACGGTGATTTTCAGTATCCCCGAGGGGCCTTTGGCCTCGGCGCGCACATGACGGAATACATCGCCCAGAGTACCCGCTCCGCTCAGAGTCAATGTGGCGGGAGCCTCGGAGCCTCGGCCGAAGGTAACGGCCAGAATATCGGTGGGATTGATGGAGAGTGCCATGAGATTGTCTGTTTTTGATTTACATTGCAAAGGTACTCGCCTATATGGGCAATAGTATTGCCCATGTGGGTTAAAATATATTTTATCAAGTGGCATATATCGGATTTTTGTATCTTTGCGGGCTCAAATCAGTCATCAATGAGTTGGATAATCCTCATATTGGCCGGCCTCATGGAGGTCGCCTTCACATTCTGCCTCGGGAAAACCAAGACCGCCACGGGTCATGAATCCGTCATGTGGTGGACGGGATTCCTCGCGGCGCTCGCACTGAGCATGTTCCTTATGGCCAAGGCATCCGAGCGTCTCCCCATCGGGACGGTCTACCCCGTGTGGACAGGCATCGGGGCTGTCGGCGCCGTTATCGTCGGAATTCTCTTCTTCGGCGAGCCCGCCACATTCTGGCGTATTTTCTTTATAACCACCTTGATACTCTCTATTATAGGACTTAAACTTATGGCATGATGGAACGGAAGATGAGACGTTCGAGACAACTGTTGGGCGACGACCGCTCGCGCCGCATCCTCGCCGAAGGCAAGTATGCCGTATGGGCCGTGGCGGGCGACGATGACTACCCCTATTCCGTGCCCGTCAACTATGCCGTCGAGGGCGGATATGCCTACATCCACTCAGCCCCGGCGGGACACAAGATAGACGCAATCCGCCGCAACCCGCGATGCTCGCTCTGCGTGGTCGACAGGGATGAAGTCGTCCCCGAGGAATTCACCTCGTACTTCCGCAGCGTCATCGCCTTCGGGGAAGCAGAAATTGTTGAGAACGACGACGAAAAGCTCGCAGCCCTCAACCTGCTCTGTGCCAAGTACAGCCCCGGCATCGACCCAAGGGCTGAGATAGACCGATTCTTCAATAAAGTCTGCATCATACGCATCCGTCTCGACCGCGTCACGGGCAAGGAGGCCATCGAACTTGTCAGAAAAGAGCAAGGTTCGTAGCCATAAGCCATTTTAAGGGGTCGGGATTGGGGCCAGTTCAAACTTTTTGAGTAATTTTGCAGGCTGAAAGATACCGTTAAGTCAAGCCGAAGTATGTTAGGTGAATACGATATGATGATGCGTGTGGCCCGGGATGCCGTCCTGGCCGCCGCCGCATTGGTGCCCGACACGAGCAGCGCCAAGCTGATGCGTTTCGGGCGCGGTCAGCGTCATATCATTGACCGCATCGAGGCTGAGGCTGCGGGGCTCGACCGCAGCCGCCCGACGGTGTGGGTGCATTGTGCCTCGCTCGGTGAATATGGAATCGCGCGTCCTGTCATCGCCCTGCTGCGCAAGCGGATGGTGTGCAACATCGTCCTCACCTTCTTCTCGCCCACAGGTTATGAGGCCCTGCGACGCCGTCCGTCGCCCGACGTCGACCGCGTATGGTATCTGCCACTCGACGTGCACTCGAACGTCACACACTTCCTCGACGCCGTGCGGCCCGACTGCGCGGCCTTCATGGTGTCCGAGTACTGGCACAACTATCTCCACGAGCTGCGGCGACGCAATATCCCCGCGGTACTCGTCTCGGCCATCGTGAGGGAGGGAAGCGCGTTCTTCAAGTGGTACGGCGGTCTCTACCGCGAGTCGGCCCGCTGTTTCAGCCACGTCTTCGCCCTCGACGAAGGGACAGTCACACGGCTCCACCGACTGGGCGTGGAGGGAGTGACGCTGAACGGCGACCCGCTCTTTGACAATGCCCTCCTCGTGGCCTCTACGCCTTGGCATCAGCCCGAGCTCGAACGCTTTGCGGCGGGTCGCGGGGTGTTCGTCGCCGGGAGCGTCCATGATGACCGCGACCTCGACCTCGTAGCGGGACTGGCCAACAGGAACAAGGATATACCCTTCATCATCGTCCCCCACGAAATCCATGAGAAGACCCTCGCCCATATCGAGCGCAAGGTCGAGGGGAAAACCCTCAGACTGTCGCAGTGCGACACACAGACCGACTTCGAGGGGATTCAGGCGATCATAGTCGACTCGGTTGGGTCCCTCGCATACCTCTACCGCCTCGGGCGGTGGGCATACGTCGGCGGCGGGTTCACCAAACTGCTTCACAGCGTCATCGAGCCTGTGGTCTACGGGCTCCCCGTAGCCTTCGGGCCGAGGATACACCGCAAGGTCACACCCGCACAACTCATGAAACTCGGCATAGGCCGCTGCGTCGAGACGCCGGGAGCGATCTGCTCGTGGTTTGCCCAGCTTAGACAGAATCCCGAGATGCTCGATACCCTGCGCAGCCGTGCGGCCAAATATGTCAATCAGAATTCAGGTGCCACCTCGCGCGTGGTGGACGTAATACAGAGAGAAATATGCGCGAAAAACTAAGATACCGGCTCTACTATGGCATCTTCCGCACAATCGCCCTGCTGCCCACCCCTGTCCTCCAATGGATCGGGTCGGGGTTGAGGTGGCTGTTTGAGGATGTGCTGAAATACAGGCGGAAAATCATCCGCGACAATCTGCGCAACTCGTTCCCCGGCATCACGGAGGGGGAGATTCGCGAGATCGAACATGACTTCTACGAACAACTGGCCGACAACTTCCTCGAAACCATCAAGCTGCTCGACATCTCGGACGCCGAGGTCGACCGCCGCATCGAGGTTGTCGGGGCTGAGCTCGTTGACGCCGCAGCCGAGGAGGGTCGCCCTTCGATTATCTACCTCGGGCACTACGGCAACTGGGAATTCGTGCCGTCGGTCGTGCGCAAGCTCACGAAGGTCGACATTTCGGCCCAGGTGTACAAGCGTCAGCATGACCGCGCTTTCGACCGGCTGATGTTGAAGGTCCGCTCGCGCTTCGGGTCGGTATCGGTGCCGCAGGCGAGCATCTTCCGCCAGATGGTGCGCTGGTACCGCGACGGCAAGACGGTCATGTGCGGATTCATCGCCGACCACCGCTCGAACCAACACGTCTCGCATCACGAGATGACCTTCCTCAACCAGCCTACACAATTCAACCCCGGTGGAGAGGAGATAGGCAAGCGCATGAATGCTGCCTACTTCTACCTCGACGTCGAGAAGCCGCGCCGAGGCCACTACCGATTTACCTTCAAGCCTATCGTACCCGCGGATATGGAGGAGGACTCGCCTTACACCCGCCAGTACATGAGGATGCTCGAAGAGACTATCCGCCGCCGCCCCGGGCTGTGGCTCTGGAGCCACAGAAGGTGGAAGTGGAATAAGTTGAAGGTTGAGAGTTGAAAGTTGAAAGGGATAGCTATTATAGCTATCATAGCTAAAATAGCTATCATAGCTGAATAGCCCGACAAGATAATAAAAAATAAACCACAATATATGAAAATCATCTGTGTAATCCCGGCGCGTGCCGAGTCGTCGCGCTTCTTCGAGAAGCCCCTTGCCTTGATTCTCGGCAAGCCTATGATCCAGTGGGTCTATGAACACTGCATGGAGGTCGAAATCTTCGACGAGGTGATCGTCGCCACCGACAGCGAGAAAATCAAGGCCAAGGCCGAGAGCTTCGGAGCCAAGGTGATGATGACAAGCAGCGACCACGACACCGCGACCGAACGCCTCTACGAAGTGTCGACACGCACTGACGCCGACCTCTATGTGATGGTCAACGGCGACGAGCCCCTGCTCACCCGCGATGCCATCGTACAGTGCATCCCCGACGGGCTGCAACCGGGCGACTTCTTCGTGTCGAACCTCATGACCGACTTCACCAACCCCGTAGAGGTCGTCGACACGACCAATCTCAAAATCGTGACCGCGCAGGATGACCGCTGCCTCTTCATCTCCCGCTCGCCAATCCCCTTCCCGAAGGGAGCGATGGATTATGTGTTCCACAAGTTCGTGGGCGTGGGTGCATTCACCCGCAAGGCTCTCGACTTCTACCACAACACTCCGCGCGGCCCCATAGAGAAGATCGAGGAGAACGACTCGTTCCGTTTCCTCGAAAACCATATGCCTATCTACTACTACAACTGCCACTGCAAGAGCCTCAGCGTCGACAACCGCAAGGACATCGACGGCGTGGAGGCATACATGAAGTCCAAGGGGCTCGCGTAACCACCGACGCATGAAGACTGGGTTCGACGCAAAGAAAGCGATTGTAAACCACACCGGCATAGGCAATTATAGCCGGAGGGTAATCAACGCCCTCGCCTCGGCCTATCCCGCAGACCAATGGTGGCTCTACGGGCCGCGCAAGGAGGCTCCCGAATCACTCATGCGCCTCCCGAACATCCTCTATGCCTATCCCCCCGCCCTCGGCGGCAAGCTGATGTACGAGCTATGGCGCACGAGGCTCTGCGGACGCGACATGGAGCGCGAGGGGCTCGACATATATCACGGACTGAGCAACGAACTCCCCCACGGCATCCCCTCGGGGACGCGCAGCGTCGTAACCATCCACGACCTCATCTTCATCACCCGACCCGAGACATTCTCGGCCATGGCGAGAGCCAAGCTGCTGAGGCGCACGAGACGCGCGTGCGAGACGGCCGACCGCATCATAGCCATCAGCGAGCGCACGCGACGCGACATCATCGAATACTACCATATCCCCGAGGAGCGCATCTCGGTGGTCTACCAGAGCATCGCACCCGAGTACTTCGAGAAGGTGCCCGCAGGAGACCCGTCGCGCACAGGGATACGGCGCAAGCTCGACCTGCCCGAACGCTACATCCTCTGTGTCGGCACCATCGAGACCCGCAAGAACCATGAGACGGTGGTGAGAGCCCTTCCGCAGCTCGCGCCCGAGGTCGAATTTGTGATCGTCGGACGGAGAACCCCATACGCCGACCGCCTCATGGAGATAGCTTCCGAACTCGGCGTGAGCGACCGCGTACATATCCGCACGGGGGTCGACGACACCGATCTGCTCGCCGTCTACCGCGAGGCCGAGGCGATGTGCCTACTCTCGACCTACGAGGGTTTCGGCCTCCCTGTGGCCGAGGCGCTCGCATCGCGTGTTCCGGTGATCACGGCCACAGGATCATGTCTCGAAGAGGCAGGTGGACCCGACACCATATATATAGACCCGCACGACCACGAGGCCCTGGCGCGGGAGCTCAACAGCCTCATGGCCAACCCCGAAGCGCGTGCGCGGATGACGGAGCGTGGGTATGAGTACGCCCTGCGTTTCACGGACGCGAACATGGCCCGCGAACTGATGAAAGTCTACCGCGAAGTCCTCGAACAACCCGCACGGAGATGAAAAAGCCACTCTCACGACGCTCGCTCGGCAAGGGTGCCGACCGCCTCGGCTTCTATGTCTCGAATTTCGGACGCTACTTTGCGCGCCGTCTCGGGATAGGGAAGCGATGGAATCGCGCCGAAGCCCTCGCACGGCTCAGCGACGGGGAGCGGGCCGTGGCATTGGAGCGCGCGGCATACTACAACCGACTGCCCGAAGGGTGCATACTGCCCGAGGGAGCGGGGACGGAGGTGGGCGAATTCCGCTATCCGTTCGGAAAGAAAAAGAAGTATGCCACATACTTCTTCGACCTATTCCGTGTGGTCTCGGCCTTCCCCTCAACGTGTCGGTTCGCGTACACCTTCGGCGACGTCGACTGGGAGACCGAGCTGCCCGAGTTCGTGAAGACACGGCCCATCCGCGAGGGTGCGACGCGCAGTGTCCTGATGCCGCTCAACAGGGTCCGACACTTCCGCTTTGTGGACGATCAGACCCCATTCGCTGAGAAGAAGGATGCAATTGTCTTCCGCAACGTCGTGCGCGGCCAACAGCACCGCCTCGACTTCCTCAGACGTTGGGCCGACAATCCGATGGTCGACGCAGGGCAGGTGAATACCGACTGGGGCGAGCCCGAAAGGTACCTGAAACCATTCATGAGCATCGACGATCAACTCGGGTACAAGTTCATAGCCTGTATCGAGGGGAACGACGTGGCGACCAACCTCAAATGGGTGATGTCCTCAAACTCGCTCGCCGTGATGCCTCGCCCGAAATTCGAATCGTGGTATATGGAGGGACTGCTCGAGCCCGATGTACACTATGTACTCGTGAAGGATGATTACAGCGACCTCGAAGAACGTATGCGCCACTACATCGGGCATCCCGAGGAGGCCGAGGAGATCATCCGCAACGCCCACCGATGGGTAGACCGCTTCCGAGACCGCGACTTCGAACTCACCGTCGCCCGCCTCACATCTGACAGATACTTCAACCTCACAAACAGGTAACGATTCCCCCACCCTCTCCCACCACCGACGATATATGCCGAACACCACCATAGCCGAAACCAAGAGCCGACGACTTATGGCCCTGCGCTTCTCTGCGCTGGGGGATGTCGCCATGACCCTTCCGGCACTCTACTCGCTCGCGCGACGCTATCCCGACCTGCATATCGACTTCGTGACCACACCGTTCTTCGGGAGGCTCTTCATCAATCCGCCCGCCAACCTCCACGTCCACGGCATCGACCTCAAAAAGGAGTACAAGGGGGCCGCAGGGATGATGAGGCTGCTCAGATACCTCGACGGACTGAGGCCCGACATGGTTGCCGACTTGCACAACGTCGGACGCACGTGGATCATAGACAAGTGGATGAGGATGCGCGGGGTGAAGGTCGAGATGGTGGACAAGATGCGCGGGGGTCGCCGCCGTGTATTGAAGCTCCACGAGGCGCAGCCCCCTTTCATCAGCCGCTATGCCGATGTCTTCGCACGGCTCGGGTATCCGATCGAGCTCGATTTCGAGACCCTCTTTCCGGACGGGCTCCCCGAGGTGGAGATCGAGGTCAAGCACCCCGCCGTCGGTGTCGCCCCATTCGCCAGATACTACAACAAGACCTATCCAGTGGCGCAGATGCGCGCCGTGGTCGAGGGACTGACTTCGCGCGGGGTCAATGTCTATCTCTTCGGTGCGCGCGGGCGCGAGGCAGAGCAGTTAGGGACGTGGACGGCGTACAATGACCGCTGTCACTCGCTCGCGGGACGCTTCACGCTCGAACAGGAGCTTGCGCTGATGGCGAGGATGGACGTGATGGTGAGCATGGACTCGGCCAACCAGCACATGGCCTCGCTGACGGGGACACCCGTGGTGAGCCTGTGGGGGAGCACGACCCCCGCGTGCGGCTTCATGGCCTACCGCCAGAGTGCCGACAATGCCCTCGTGGCGGGGCTTGACTGCCAGCCATGTACAATCGCAGGGTCGGCCGTATGCCCGAAGGGTACACTCGACTGCTTCCTCGAACTCCCGCCCGAGAGAGTGATCGGCGCGGTGATGCGCCTGTTGCCCGAAACTTCAACCGACAATCCGACCGACCGATGAATCTCACCTTCGTACTCTTTGCCCTGCTCTACTTCGGGTGTGCCACGGCTTGGTTCGCCCTGGTACAGAAACCCCTGTTCGCAGCGCTGAACATGGGTTGCAGCGCCGATCGCGTCGGGCTTCCCGAAATGCGCCGCGTGTATGCCAACGGAGTGTACAGCGACTGCATCATCGCGGCATATCTCACGGCCATACCCTTGATACTCGGGTGTCTGCGTACTTTCATACCCGGGATGAACCTCGGGCTCTGCGTCGGGGTGTACAATGCCGTCATCGCCATCGCCGTCGGGCTCATCACCGTCTCGGACGCCGTACTCTACCGCTACTGGCAGTACAAGCTCGACTCATCGGTCTTTGTCTATCTGCGCAATCCCAAAGGGGCCTTCGCCTCGGTCTCGACGGCATACCTCGCGGGGGCACTGGTGATTGTCGCGCTTTTCTGTGTCGGCTTCTTTGCGTTCGTCACCCTTCCCGCGCGTCTCTGTGCGGGGCTCTTCCCCGACGCGGCCCCGGGCGTGGCGGGTGGAGTGCTGATCCCTGTACTCACGATACTCCTGCTCGGGGTGTTGTTCATCATCACCCGCGGGCTGAGGATAAGGCCCAACAATCCGAGCATAGCGTATTTCAGCCCCAACCCATTCTTGAATCACTGGGCGCTGAACCCCGCATTCAACCTCCTCTACTCGCTCTCGACCAAGGATGACTATGAAGGGAAATTCCAACGCTTCGACCCCACGGAGGCGGAGCGCATCACGGCTCCGATCTTCCCGACCTCGGGGACGCCGCAGACCGAAATACTGAACACGAAGCGACCCAACATCCTGCTCATAGTCTGGGAGAGCCTCGGCGCGGAGTTTGTCGAGAGCCTCGGGGGGCGCAAGAACGTGACCCCCAACCTCGACCGCATCGCCGCCGAAGGGGTGATGTTCGCGGGATGCACGGCGGGGAGCTTCCGCACGGACCGAGGACTGGTCTGCCTGCTCTCGGGCATCCCGGGACAGCCGACCACGAGCCTCATCCGCTATACCCGCAAGCTTCCCGGACTGCCCGCACTCCCGCGACGGTTGCGCGAACTCGGATACCGCACCACGGCGGTGCATGGAGGCGACCTATCGATAATGCACAAGGCGGACTATTACCTCGCCTCGGGACATGACCGCCTCATCAGCGAGAACGAGCTGCCACACGGCCTCGACAAGGGGAAATGGGGTGTGCATGACGGCCCCGTCTTCGACATACTGCCC
>CAMWXQ010000029.1 GCA_947178235.1 uncultured Muribaculaceae bacterium | reverse complement strand
ATATTGACGGTTCGTATCTTGGTGTTGTTGATGGCGGAGAGGGGATTACTCAGCAGCGTGAGGGGGAGGTCCGAATCCTCGAAGCGGAGCGATGTGCAGGCCGAAGCGTCAGAGGCGCTCTCAATGCCGAGCTCTGTCACGGCGGCAGTGCGGCCATTGACGTTGATTGTGGCGGGGATAACGAGCTCGGTCGCGCCCGCGGCGGAGAGTTTGGTGAGGCGGACGGTCATATTCTTGTCATCCATGGAGAGGATATCATAGCCCATACCCTCGGGGGTTGTGCCGGAGTAACCGAGGAGATTGAAAGTGTCGTTCCAAGCCTCATCTTCGGAGTAGGCAGCAAAGAGGGTATCGTCAAGATAAATCTCTATTGGATTCTCGCTTTTGTCGAAAGCGTCCTCACCCAAAGTCGGGGGGACGGTTCCGAGGGGAGTGACCGATTCGAGCGGGAGCCCGGCAAATGCGTGTGCGCCGATAGACTTCACGTTCTCTGTGAATTCGACGCTTCTCAGCCCGGCCATGCCGTTTGAGAAGTTGTCGGGGATATTCTCGTTGCCGAAAGTGATATGGTCAAGCTCGAGGCCAGCAAACAGGTTGGTGCCTATATTCTTGACGTTCTCTGTGAATTCGACACTCTTCAACTTCGTCAGCCCGGCGCAAGCATTGTCGGGCACATTCTCGATGTCGAATGTGATATGGGTCAGATTCGGGCAATCCTGCAAAGAGTAATTGGTCGCCACGATGTCACAGCCGTAAATTTGAGCGGGTACAGAAATGGGGAGGGTCAGTGATTCGACGGCAGGGTCAAGGCCAATGACCTTAACATCATATCCGCTCTCAGCTGCCCACTGGTACATCAACCCATCTATAGGATCGGTGAAAGGTTCGCGGATAACTTTACTCTTGTAGGAGTTGTACCAATTGGACTCCATCACACTGCGATAGGTCCTGGGTGGAATGTGGTAGCGAGTTGCCGATGGTGGATTGGATATTAGATATGGGCTTTCGTTATTGAGATACGCGTCAGTGAAAGAACAGAAACCAAAAGCATTATTTCCAATTTTTTGTAATGTGGACGGCAGGGTGAGACTCTCGTTAAATCCCGAGCATCTATAAAATGCTGCATCCTCAATTGATGTGACCCCCTCGGGAATGACAAGATCCCCAGTAAGGCCAGAGCAACCTTGGAATGCTCGGCCGCCAATTGACGTGACCCCCTCGGGGATTACGAGATAGCCGTTGAGACCCGAGCAATCGCGGAATGCTTCTAAGTCAATTGACGTGACCCCCTCGGGGATTATGAGATTGCCGGTAAGATTTTTACATCCATAGAAAGTATTTTTTTGAATACTTGTTAATCCGGGAGGGAGATTGAGTTCGCCTGTCAGTGCAGTGCAATTATAGAAAGCTTGTTGGCCTATAAATGTCAGGCTTTGAGGTAGATTGACTTGTATCAATGCAGTGCAGCCATTGAAAGTATCATTGCCCAAGTGGGTCAGTCCTTCGGGCAATTCAACTTTTGTTAGGTTGGTACAGCCGAAGAAAGCACTGCCTCTCAATTCGAGAAGCCCTTTGGGTAATGTGACCTCCGTCAAGCTGGTACAGCCGTAGAAAGCGCTGCCTGCGATGTGGACCAACCGATCGGAAAAATATACCTGTGTCAAGCTTGTACACTCCTTGAAGGCACTTCCTCCCAAGTATGTCAGACTATTTGGCAATTCAAGTTGCTTCAATCCCGAGCAACCATAGAATGCACTCTGTCCTATGGATGTGAGACCGTCTGGAAGTTTCAGCTCGGTCAATCCGGAACAACGATTGAATGCATAGTCGGTTATCTCGGTGACACTATTAGGGATAGAAATGGATGTGATTTTCTGATTCCCAGAAAAAGCATAGTCGGTAATTTTGGTCAAAGTGTACTCTTTGCCAGCGAACTTTGGATGTTCGGGTAAAACTATATCGCCAGAGCAATTTTGGTTGCTCTTTATCAATTGGCATGTTTTGCCCAAAAAGTCTATGACTTCATAATTCAGTGTTGTGCCTTGATAGGTATAACTGAACTGGTCGCCTGCGAGAAGCCGTAACGGCAGCAGGGCTGTGAGGAGGCACAGCGTCAGCAGCAGTCTAATACGTTTCATGAATTGGTTAAAGATTTGGTTTAGGAAAGGTTTTTGGTTAGAATCGAGGGTGTTGCGGACGTACGGGCCGTACGTCCGTACTCATGGATGTTTTGCAACACCTTCTTGGAAGTCCGATTGTATGGTTTGAGGAAAGTGTTATTTCATGAAAATCGATACTGTTGCCTCGGTCATCCCCTCGTCGGCGTTTAGGAAAGAGTACTAAAAAGCGCAGGAATCTGTATCTGTTGCCGTCCTACGTTCCGAGGCTTCTCGCATTGCCCACCAATAGTCGGACGGCAACCGCAGAAGCCCACGCCTGTATATGCAATATATGTACAACGGACCGTGTCTCTCGCGAGACACGTGTCCGAAGACAGGTTATTACATAACCACGGGCATCTACCGTTGCTCAATCCTTGACTACTGGTTGAAATTTTGCGAGAATTTCGAAACGTCAAGAATCAGCGCGGATAAACGCTTTCTTAAAAATGTCTGCCGACAACCTCCCTCGACCCCGGCCGGGGGCTTCTGCGAAGACGGTCAGCAATGCAAAGGTAGTGATAAAAAATGAGATACGCAAGAAGGAAGAGGTTTTTGGGGACCGGCGGAGTAAAACTTTTTGGGAATGTGAGAAAAAATGAGTACTTTCGCGTTGTATTTGGGAGAGGTATCAGAGGGATTAGAGGTATCTGAGGCATCAGAGGAATCTTTCAACTCTCAACATTCAACTCTCCTCTCTCCACTCTCAACTTTAAACTTTCAACTCCAACATATAAGCAATGAGCGAAATACTCCTTGATGTGCAGGATCTGCACGCGAATGTCGAAGGCAAAGAGATACTCAAAGGGATCAACCTCACCGTCCGCGAGGGGGAGGTCCACGCCATCATGGGCCCCAACGGCTCGGGCAAGTCGACCCTGTCGGGGGTTCTGGCCGGTCACCCCGCCTATGAGGTGACCAAGGGTACAGCGAAGCTCCACGGCGTCGAGCTGCTCGGCCTCGCGCCCGAGACACGCTCGCACGAGGGGTTGTTCCTTTCCTTCCAGTATCCCGTGGAGATCCCTGGGGTGTCGATGGTCAACTTCATGCGTGCGGCGCTGAACGCCAAGCGCAAGTTCTACAACGAGCCGCCCCTGTCGGCAAGCGAGTTCCTCAAACTGATGCGCCAGAAGCGCGAGATTGTCGAACTGGACAACAAACTGGCCTCGCGGTCGGTGAACGAAGGATTCTCCGGTGGCGAGAAGAAGCGCAACGAGATCTTCCAGATGGCTGTGCTCGAACCGCGCCTCGCCATCCTCGACGAGACCGACTCGGGCCTCGACATCGACGCTCTGCGCGTCGTGGCCGGGGGTGTCAACAAGCTGAAAACCTCGAAGAACGCAACCATCGTCATCACCCACTACCAGCGCCTGCTCGACTATATCCGTCCCGACTATGTGCATATCCTCTACAAGGGGCGCATCGTCAAGACCGGCGGCCCCGAGCTCGCCCTCGAACTCGAAGAGAAGGGGTATGACTGGATCAAGGAGGAGAACAAATGACCCGCGCGCCCATGAAGACCCAAGACCCTGCACTCAGACAATACATAGAGCTCTACGAGCACAACACGGGGACGCTCGACGCCCACTCGGCGCCGGTGATGAATGCCCTGCGCCCCCGCGCACTCGAAGTGCTGAGGGATACGCAGCTCCCCTCGCGCTCGACCGAGGGGTATGAGAAGACGCCGCTCGACGAGATGTTCGCGCCCGACTATGGCGTGAATGTCGCGCGCGTCAACCTGCCGGTCGACGTGGCGGCCTCCTTCCGCTGTGACGTGCCCAATCTCTCGACCCTCTCGGCCTGTCTGGCCAACGATGCGTTCGTGCCGTCGCGCGACCTCGCCCAGCGTCTCCCCGAGGGGGTGACGTTCATGTCCCTGGCCCGTGCGGCGAGGGAGATGCCCGAGCTCGTGGCCGGGCACTATGCGACCATCGCCCCGCTCGACCAGGCTGCCGTCGCGCTCAACACGCTCCTCGCCCAGGACGGCGTGTTCATCCATGTAGCGCGCGGTGTGCGCCCCGACAAGGCTTTGCAGCTCGTCGAGATCCTATCGGCTCCGGTCGAGATGGCGGTGTTCCGCCGCATACTCATCGTGGTCGAGGATGACGCCGAGCTGCGCCTGCTGGTCTGCGACCATACCCAGGAGCGTACGCGCCGCTACCTGGCCTCGCGCATCATCGAGGTCAAGCTCGGGCGCAATGCCCGCCTCGAACTCTGCGGCATCGAGGAGTCGAGCCCGCTGACCTCGGCATGGTCGGGGCTGTACATGAGCCAGGACGAGGGTTCGGAGAGTCTCCTGAACTCGACGACGCTCACCTGCGGGACGACCCGCAACGACTTCTGCATCGGTCTGGACGGCGAGCACGCCTCGGCGCGCGTCACCGGCATGGCCATCGGCGGGGGCGAGATGCACATCGACAACTTCACCTCGGTGGTCCACGCCTCGCCGCGCTGCCACAGCGACCAGATGTTCAAGTATGTGCTCGACGACCGCTCGCGCGGCGCCTTCGAGGGGAATATCCTCGTCGAGGAGGGCGCGATGTTCACCGAGGCATACCAGAGCAACCGCAATATCCTCGCCTCGCCCGACGCGATGATGCACTGCAAGCCGCAGCTCGTCATCTACAACGACGATGTGAAGGCGAGCCACGGCGCCACGACGGGTCAGCTCGACAACGAGGCGCTCTTCTATATGCGTCAGCGCGGCATCCCCGAGGCTGAGGCGCGGACGATGCTGATGCAGGCCTTCATGGTCGATGTCATCGACTCGGTGCGTATACCGGGGCTCAACGAGCGGCTGCGCCATCTCGTAGACCGACGCTTTGCGGGCTCGCTCGGCGATTGCAAGGGTTGTATTAATAGCTAAAATAGCTAATATAGCTGTGATAGCTATGAAGAGCTAAAATAGAATAAAAGATGCTTGATATTGACGCTATCCGGGCGGAGTTCCCGATTCTGTCGCGTGAGCTGTACGGGCGCCCGATGACCTATCTCGACAACACCGCCACGTCGCAGACCCCGCGTCGGGTGGTGGATATAATCACCGACGGCTACACGCGCTCGAAGGCCAATGTACACCGCGGCGTGCACACCCTCTCGCAGGAGGCCACGAAGGCCCAGGAGGATGCGCGGCGCCGTGTGGCCTCATGGATCGGGGCGGAGAGCCACGAGGAGGTCATCTTCACCCGCGGCACCACCGAGGCGCTCAACCTCGTGGCCTCATCGTTCGGCGGGATGGTTCTCGGCGAGGGCGACGAGTTGATACTCACCGTCATGGAGCATCACGCCAATATAGTGCCGTGGCAGCTTCTGCGCTCGCGCCTCGGTTTCACGATCAAGGTCGTGCCCATCGACGGCGAGGGACGGCTCGACCTCGACGCCTACCGCGCACTCTTCAATGAGCGCACCCGCCTCGTCAGTGTCTGCCATGCCTCGAATGTACTCGGCACGGTGAATCCCGTCAAGGAGATGATCGCCGAGGCACACGCCCACGGCGTCCCCGTCGTGGTGGACGGCGCACAGGCCGCCCCGCACATCAAGATTGATGTGCGCGACCTCGACGCAGACTTCTATGCTTTCTCGGCCCACAAGATGTACGGCCCCACGGGGATCGGCGTCCTGTACGGCAAACGCGGGCATCTCGAAAAGATGCCCCCCTACCAGGGCGGGGGCGAGATGATCGAGCATGTATCGTTCGGGCATACGACCTTTGCAGAGTTGCCCTTCAAGTTCGAGGCGGGCACACCCGACTTTGTCGGAATCCCGGCCATCGCGGGGGCCATCGACTTCATGGACGGCATCGGCATCGACGCCATCGCAGAGCATGAGCACGTCCTGCTGCGCCATGCGACAGACCGCCTTGTGGCCGAGGTCCCCGGGCTGCGCATCTTCGGCACCGCTCCCGAGAAGTGTGCCATAATCTCGTTCCTCATCGGCGACCATCACCCCTATGACGTCGGGATGCTGCTCGACAAGCTCGGCATCGAGGTACGCACCGGCCACCACTGCGCCCAACCGCTCATGGAATACCTCGGCATCGAGGGGACGGTCCGCGCGTCGTTCGCCGTCTACAACACCATCGAGGAGGCCGACCGCTTTGTCGACGCCGTCAAGCGCGTCGCCATGATACTCGGGTGACCCATGCGCAGGGGCGGAGTACACCGTATAATATATAGATTGCTGCTGTGCTGCCTGTGGGTGCTCACCCAACAGACGGCATACGGCTCGCAGCGTATGCTCTTCAATGTGCTCGACCGCTCGGAGGGGCTGTCGGACAACAGGGTGCGCACAATCGGCGAGCTCCCAGACGGCAGGATGGTGTTTGCGACGGGCGACCGCCTCGACATCTATGACGGATCCCGCTTCGGGTCGTTCGACCTCTTTCCCGACTCGCTTACCTCACCACTGCCCGGGTACACGGGGTACCACTTCACGTTTGTGGACGGCGACACTCTCCTGTGGGTCAAGGACCGCGGGCGCGTATCATGTTTCGACCTGCGCACCGAACGCCACATGGCTCCGCCGGTCGACCCGGACACCGACGACATCTTCGCCGACGGCACGGGCGGGTTGTGGATACGCTCGGGTTTGCGGCTCACGAGCCCGGATGACAGACGCGTGACCCTCGATCCCCGCGACGGCGAGATCCAGGACCTGCGTGTCGACGGGGATACGCTCTACCTGTTTTTCAGCTCGGGACGCGTCGTGATGCACGACCTCGCGGGACTCAGCCGCCTGGGGCACCGCGACCCTTATCCCGCATCGGAGGCGGGTGATTTCGGCCATACCTCGCTCGTGCGGCGTGGCCCGCGTGGATTCTATCAGCTGCGCAATGGCTCGAAGGGTGGGTTGTTCTTCTTCGACACATCGGCCCGCGAGTGGCACAGGCTGATGGAGACCGGGTATGGCCTGAATACCCTCTTCATCTCGGGTGACAGCTGTGCCCGCATAGCCTCGGCCAGAGGGGTGTGGAACGTCGACCTCGCGACAGGCACCGCGCATATCACCGACCGCCTCAGCACCACCGGGGGCAATATACTCTCGACCATCATCAACACGATATACGAGGACCGTGACGGAGGTCTGTGGCTCGGGACATACAACCGCGGCCTCCTCTACGCGTCGCCGGGAGGGTATGTATCACATACCATCGCCGCCCCCGGGCTCGGGAGAGGGGCGGGGGAGTACTTCGCCGAGGATCATGACGGTCATGTCTATCTTGTGTCCGACCAAGTGATCTATGCCGTCTCTGACGATGGCGGGGTGAGCCGTGCAGCCGATGTCGGAGATCTGCGCACCCGCATGGGTCCCAACCACACCTTCGTGGCCTCGGAAGGCTCGGTCTACTTCTGCGATCCCGATTCGATAACCATATTCAGCCACGCCACCCCCACTCCCCGCAAGCTCTCCGCCCCACTGGCCGCAGGGATATGGCTGCACGGCGACAGGGTAGAGCCCGGCATGGAATATGGAGGCCGTGTCGTCCTCGATCATGTGCCCTCGCGTTCCCGTGCCATCACCCTGGGGCATGACCAGAACTATCTGACCCTTGAATATGTCGTCCCCGAATATCGAAGCGGCGTAGAGATTGACTTCCGATGTCGTCTCGCGGGGTTGGAGGATGAGTTTGTCAGCGTACCCGAGCCATCGGTGAGCGGGGGACGCTTCGCCGTACACTACAACAATCTCCCTCCGGGCCACTATACCCTCGCCGTAGAGGCGCGGGAGCGCGGTGCGGGCTACGATGTGCCGTGGTCGCGGTCAGAGATGGAGGTGATTGTGCTGGCCCCATGGTGGCGCACCCCCTGGGCCTATGTGGCATACATCGTGTTTGCAGCCTTGGTCGGTGTGGGAGCCATCGCGCTGTATACGCGGGTCATGCGACGCCGTCTCGAACGCCGCCACCGCGAGGAAATCCTGCTCACGCGCATACGCAGCCTCATCGAACAGTGTGAGCGCTATGAGCAGGAGAAGGAGGTGATGGCCGTCTCGGCGGTGCCCGAGAGGAGTGCGTCGGACAATGAATTCCTCGACCGTGCCATCGGGCTCGTGGAGGCCAATCTTGACACTCCCGGCTACTCGGTCGAACAACTGAGCCGTGACCTCTGCATGGAGCGCACAGGGCTGTACAAGAAACTCACCTCGCTGCTCGACCAGTCGCCGAGCCTATTCATCCGCAACATCCGTCTGCGCCGCGTCGCCGACCTGCTGGTCTCTGAACCCGGGATGACCGTGAGCGAGATCGCCGAACGCACGGGATTCAGCTCGGGCAGCTATCTGAGCAAGTGTTTCCAGGAAACCTACGGCTGCCGCCCCTCGGAATATGCCTCGCGGAGCGCAAAAACGCCGAAATCAACGTGATTACCGCGCAGTTTCAACATTGATGTTGTCGGATAATGTATTGAAAGGTGTAACTTTGCACCATTCAGAAACCAATCAATACCGACATCATCATGCCTGAACTCAGAACTCTCCTGCTCGCGGCTGCGGCGACCCTCACGCTCGGCGCCACCGCAGCACCCACGACGATGACCTCGCGCGGGATGGACATTTCGGTCGAATTCTTCGCGCCCGACGTCGTGCGCGTGCTCAAAGTCCCCGCCGGCAGCAATCCCGTGTCCGAGAGCCTCGTCGTGGTCGCCAAGCCCGCCGACGTGGCCGTGACCGAGACCCCCGTCGACGGATTCACCCCCCTCACCTCGGACAGCCTCATGGTGCGCGTGAATCTCGCCACCTCAGGGGTCGAATTTCTC
>CAMWXQ010000028.1 GCA_947178235.1 uncultured Muribaculaceae bacterium | reverse complement strand
GTGTAGATTTCGGTCCCCTCCCCTTGCATCTCCCAGTTGGACGGCACGGGAATCGAATCCCACCCCCATGCGTTGTACCAGTGTTCGTAGAAGTCTACGGGGCGCTCCGCGGGGGTAGGTGAGTACTTGAATGCCCACTTGCCATTGAGACTGAGGAAGTAGGGAGAATTCTTGTGCATACCCACACGAGCCTCTTCGGCCGACGGGTATGGGTATGCGGTCGCGCGGGGAGCGAGACGGTCAATGGCGAATACTTGGGGATTCTCCCAGTCATTGGAGCCGTGCGCACCGAGCATCGAGCACGCTGCGAGGAGCAGAAGAGGAAGTCTTTTCATTGTGGGTTGGGATTGGTGAAGAGAACGATTTATTCTGTAAGGAGGCTTGTGTCGATCGGTTTGGGAGCCTCTTCGAGTGAGGTCTGATCGGGTTTGATATAGTCGCGCTTGGAGTCGATCGCTATCAGCACGCCGTCGGCGTCGCCCGTCGAGGGCGTGTAGGTGTACTTGCCGTCGGCCTGTCCGATGTATGAGAGATCCCCAGTGGCGGCATCCATCCACCACAGATTCTTTTTCTTGCCCTCGATTTTGCCGAGGTCGACTTTCATGGGGCGTCCTGTGTGATTGTAGACGAGCAGATAGTCGTTTCCGCGTGTGGCGATGAGGCGGTCATACTTGACGCCGTTGTCCGAGATGAGTTCCTGGGCCGGACGGCGGTCGAAGTAGGGGAGCGTGAGCATGAGACGTTTGAGGTGGATCATCTGATTGAATCCCGGATCCTCCATGGCCTTGTACCACGGCTTCTCGACGCCGTCCGCAAAGTATGCGCCGCCGACACCCGGGCGCACGAACTGCATGATCGAATTGTGTCCGTAGGTATGTCCGGCAGCTCCCGCGAAGACATCCCAGTAGGCGTAGCGGCGGACATCCTTGGCTGTCCATCGGGGTTCGTCGGGCGAGTGGAGACCTTGGGGAATATCCTCGTACGAGGGTTCGCCGTCGATCACAGGCTTGTTCGGTGAATATACATGTGCCGAGTCGACATACATCCAGCAGTCCTCCTCGGTGTTGTCGGGGATGGGGTAATCCTTGTTGCCCATGCGCTGGTCGTAGCGGCGGTGTCCGCTCTGGAACATGTTGAAGTCCAACCAGTCGCGGTCACCGAACCACTTGGCCGACGTCGTGCGGCCGCGTGGGTGGAAGGTCATCAGATGGTTGGGGTCATGGCGACGTATCGAAGTGGCGAGCGAATCCCATACCTCGGTCTTGACGTCGCCGGGGATGTCACCGCCGATGATCCATACGATGTTGGGTCGGTCGCCGTAGCGGCGCGCGAGGAATTCGCCGTAAGCCTTGGCCTGTTCGGTGTCCATCTGACCCGACTTGACAAGTCCGCCCCAGATGCAGACCATGCCGATATAGATGCCGTTCTTTTCGGCCAAGGAAACTATATGGTCCATGTGATCCCAGTATCCGTACGTCCCGGGCTTGTCGACGTCGGTGAGATTCCATCCGTCGGAGTGCGAGGGGGCGCCGTAAGCATTGTACGCGGGTACACCGTTGATGGTCTGGACCTGGACGACGTTGAAACCGGCCTTGGCGGCGCGGCCGAGATAGTAGCCGGCCTCATCGCGGTCGAGGCGTTGGGGCAGCAGCCAACCCGTCTCGCCGAGCCAAAAGAAGGGAGTGCCATCCTTGTGGCTGAGATACTGGCCGTTATCGGAGACTTTGAGGGCTCCGTGGTTCCACGGTTTTTCGGCTCCGCCGGCATGGGCGGTTATGGCGATGGCCGCGATGGCCGCAAGAAGTAGTTTTTTCATGTATGGTATTGTGGTAATAGTCAGTCGAAACGGATAATTATGCAGGACGCACGGCCCATGCGTCCGCAGCGTAAAAGTATCGAAATGTGGGTGTCATACACCCTCGGTGCTGCGGACGCACGAGCCGTGCGTCCCTACGGTGTCTTGCAACATCCTGTTCGGATGGCTTGTGTTATCGGGTCAGCTTGTCGAGCTGTTTCTTGTTCAGTTTGACCTTGTATCGTTTGCGGAGGTCCTTGACCCATTCCTCTTCGAGGCGGCTCTGGAGGTCGGTCGATACGGCGGCCTTGACATCGAGGGCCTCTTCGGGGGCGTCGATGACCTTCCAGTCATAGGCGAACCAGGTGTTCCAGCGTCCGACGGGGTCAGCCTTGGGGCCTCCGAAAGCGAGCTCGTCGATGATGGCGTTGTCACCCTTGGCGACATTGACGCGTTCGAGCTTCACATCCTTGCCGAAGCGGTCGCGCAGCGATGTGACGAGAGAGTCGCGCTCGATGGTGTTCGCGGCGAGGAAAGCCTGGACCTCGGAACGGAGCGAGTCGTTGGTCGTGAAGACCACGCAGCCCTTGAAGTGGGGTTTGTCCCAGGTGTACTTGTCGCGGTGCTCTGCGAAGTAGGCTTGGAGAGCTTCTGCGTCCTTCGATGCGGGCTCCCAAACCTTGCGGTTGGAGATGTCGAAGAGGAGGATGCCGTCGCGGTACTCGTTGACAAGATTGCGGTAGTCGGGATGCTCGTTGGCGAGCTCGGTGCGGGCGTAGGTGACGGTGGCGTTTTCGAGCATCTGGTTGAAAGTGCGCTCGAATGTCTTCCACGGGTTGCGCGTATCCTGGCGGGTATTCTCGGGGATGTCGGCGATGACGTCACCCGCTGTGATCGACTTGCCGCCGGGCATCGAGACGAGCAGGGTCGAGGGGTCGACCGCCTTATAGCCGTCCTCGGCACTCTTGTGGCCGCGGATGACCTGCTTGACAGCCGCGAGGGCAGCGTCGTCGGTCTTGAAGCCCCAGCGGTCGCGCATCTCGGTGAGCTTGGCCTGGCGGGGCATCTCAGAGCGCGCGTCGCGGGCGATAGCCATGCGTATCGAGCCCTTGACCTCGTCGAGAGTGGGGAAGGGGAGGTGTTCGAGGGTCTCGACTATATGCCATCCGTAGGAGGTCTGGAAAGGCTTCGAGATACCCTTGTCGGGGAGCGAGAAAGCGGTGGCCTCGAACTCTGGAACCATCTGACCGGGGCCGAAGGGGCCGATGAGACCACCCTTGGCTGCCGAGCCGGGATCCTCGCTCTCGCTGATGGCGAGCACGGCGAGGGGCTTGCCCTGCTGGATGAGTTCGTAGAGCGAGTCGATCTGTGCCTTCTTCACCTCAGCCTCCTCGGGCGAGAGGCCCTGGGTGAGTTTGAGGATGTGGCGGACGGTGACGCGCCCGGGATTGGGGCGCTCGCTGTTCACCTTAATTATATGGTACCCGTAGGGGGCATCCTCGATGACCTCAGAGATCGAGCCGACGGGGGTGTCGTACGCTGCCTTCTCGAAGGGGTAGGGGAGACGGTTGGGCGAAATCTCGCCCATGTGTCCGCCGTTCTCGGCCGACATGCGGTCCGATGAGTATTGGCGGGCGAGGGCCTCGAAGTCGCCACCCTTGTTCACGAGGACGTCGTGGATCGAGTCTATCTTGGCCTTGAAGTAGTCGGCCTGCTCGGTGGCGGAACCGATGGGAACCATGATGTGCGAGACGTCGCGCAATGTGCGCATACGCTCGTAGCTCTCCTGGATGAGGCGGTTGTCGACGATGGTGTCTTTGAGGTACGGGGCTGTGATGTCGGCGCAGTACTGGTCGAATTCCTTCACGAAGGTTTCGGTGGTGTCGAGCCCGGCGGCCTCGGCGTCTGCAACTTTGAGCTTGTAGACCACGAACATATCCACGTAGTCGGCCATCGACTGTGGCTCGGCCTGCTGGCGGTTGTTCTTGTTGTAGAGGTATTCGAACTCGCTCCTGTGGATATCCTTGCCGTTGATGTTCATCACGACGGGGTCTGCGTTCTTGTCAGAGCCCGCCCATGCCGAGAACATGGCAGCTGAGATGAGGGCCGCAGGGAGTAATATTTTTTTCATTGGGGTTAGAGGTGGAGGTTGATGATTTCTGGCATTCTTTGCACTGACGGGGAGGGGCGATTGAAGCCTCCCACAACATTTCTAACGCCGTGTGCGCCCTGTTATTGCACGCGGGAGGTGTAAAAATTGCCGGACGCGCGGCCAAAACATACATCGGGGCATGAATGGCCGGGCGTCCGGCATATGGGTGAGCGTGTCGCGCGTCCTCTTAGGAGAGGCGGGTCGAGGCGCTGTAATTGGGTGCTTCGCTCGTGATGGCTACGTCGTGGGGATGGCTCTCGGCCACGCCGGCATTGGTGATGCGGGTGAACTGGGCGTCCCAGAGGCGTTCGATGGTGGGTGCGCCGCAGTATCCCATGCCCGAGCGGAGACCGCCGAGCATCTGGTAGACGACCTCGTAGAGATTACCCTTGTAGGGTACGCGGGCGGCGATGCCTTCGGGCACGAGCTTCTTGGTGTCGGTCTCGTTGGCCTGGAAGTAGCGGTCCTTCGAACCCTTCTCCATAGCTTCGAGCGAGCCCATGCCTCGGTACGACTTGTACTTGCGGCCATTGAAGATGATGGTGTCGCCGGGGGATTCCTCGACGCCTGCGAGCATACCGCCGAGCATGACCGAGTATGCGCCAGCGGCCAGGGCCTTCACGATGTCGCCCGAGTAGCGGATGCCGCCGTCGGCGATGAGGGGTACGTCGGTGCCCTTGAGAGCCTTGGCTACGTCATAGACGGCGGTGAGCTGAGGCACGCCTACGCCGGCCACGACGCGGGTGGTGCAGATCGAGCCCGGGCCGATGCCGACCTTCACGCCGTCGGCGCCGTTCTCGACGAGGTACTTGGCAGCCTCGCCTGTGGCGATGTTGCCGACCACGACGTCGATGTGGGGATACTTGGCTTTGACGGCTTTGAGGACGCCGATGACACCCTTCGAGTGGCCGTGTGCGGTGTCGATGACGAGAGCGTCGACCCCGGCCTCGACCAGTGCGTCGACGCGCTGCATCGAGTCGGCGGTGACTCCGACGCCGGCGGCCACGCGCAGGCGGCCGAGCTTGTCCTTACATGCGAAGGGTTTGTCCTTGGCCTTGGTGATGTCCTTGTATGTGACGAGGCCGATCAGCTTGCCCTCGTTGTCGACAACGGGGAGTTTCTCGATCTTGTGCTGTTGTAGTATGCGCGAAGCCTCTTCGAGGTCTGTCGTCTGATTGGTGGTGATGAGATTCTCGGAGGTCATGACCTCGTCGATGCGGCGGGTGCGGTCCTGCTCGAAACGGAGGTCGCGGTTGGTGACGATGCCCACGAGCTTGCGGTCTTCGTCGACCACGGGGATGCCGCCGATGTGATACTCCTTCATCATATTGAGGGCGTCGGCCACGGTCGAGCCTCGGAGGATTGTGACGGGGTCATAGATCATGCCGTTCTCGGCACGCTTGACGGCGTGCACCTGGCGGGCCTGTTCGGCGATGGTCATGTTCTTGTGGATTACGCCTATGCCACCCTCGCGGGCTATGGCGATGGCCAGTGCGGCTTCTGTCACGGTGTCCATGGCGGCCGACACAATGGGGATGTTCAGAGTGATGTTGCGTGAAAAACGTGTGGTGAGATTGACCTCACGTGGAAGGACCTCAGAGAAGGCCGGAATCAAGAGGACGTCGTCGAACGTCAGTCCGTCCATCTTTACTCGATCTGCAATAAATGACATAGACGTGTAATTGATTTATTGCGTGCAAAGATACGCATTTTTCTGCAATAACGCGCAATCGGGGGCGAAATAATTTGCCCCTCACCACAGAAATTCTCTGTTGCGCCTCAGCACCCCCGGGGCGGCGAGGGCACCCTCGGCCATGTACCACAGGGCTTTGGGCAGCGTGGCGCGTCCCGAGCGGGCGACGCGCCACGCTTTGAGCGGAACCCTCAGCAGTGCGCCCGCGGGCCACCCGAGGGCGATGAAGCACCCCGAGGCGCGGAGATTGGAGGCAGTCAAGCCCGAGCGTGAGCCTGTCGAGGGGTGGTAATGTTCGACAACAGTGATCGGGTAGAACCGCGCGCGCAGACCGCGGCGGAGGGCGGTGAGCAGCAGGGCTTCGTCCTCGGCCCCGTGCATCTTCGGGGAGTTGAGACCGAATTCGGGGCAGCATCTGAGGCCGGTCGAGCGGCGGAAGGCGAGTTCGATGCCCCCGACGTGATACCCCTTGGGCAGCGGCCACGCGAGGTCCGTTTCGCGTTCGGGATACTTCGGGGCACCCTCGCGCTCGGAGCGGAATGTGGCGAAGTCCACCTCGGGGCTGCGGGCGAGGCTCTCCATCAGCTCCCGAATCCCCTCCTCGCGGTAGACGAGGTCGTCGTCGGAGACCATCACCCACTCTGCGGTGCAGTGGTCGAATGCGTTGTTGCGGTTGAGCGACTGCCCCGCGCGGTCGAAGCGGTGTACCTCGACATCTTCCCTCACGAGCTCGCGGGGTAGGGGAGCGTCCTCGTGCTGCTGCCACGAGACAACGTACCTCACCCCCTCGATGCGCGGGAGGTTGCATCGGGCGAGGCGGCGGATGCCGTCGGGGCGGTATGTCGAGATGGCTATGTCGAGCGTGAGAGGTTTCATGCGGGCAAATTTAGGAATTTTCGACCATTTTTCCAACTTGTGTGTTTTTATAGATGACAACCCCTCTCCGATTGTAGAAAAATTTGTAATTTCGTACCCATGAATCTGACCGGGCAATGTATAACGGGCCTCTTCGTCGGCCTCCTCGCGCTGACCGTCTCCGCCAACGAGACTGTCAGCGAGGATGTCACGTCTGATTTCACCCCTGCCGTCCGCGCCATGCTCGCGGAGTATGGCGGGACCGCAGTCCCCGCGTTGCCCGAGCCCGAGGGGTGGGATGAACTCGACTCTCCCGTCTCGGCTGCCCCGGGGCGTATGCGCACACCGAAGAATATAGTTGTCGACAAACCGCGGACGCGCCTATATATAATTAATGTGTTCGGCGACACTCTCGGGCGCTATCGCGTATGTGCTTCGCGCGAGAAGGGTCAGAAGCAGGGAAAGGATGACTGGCGCACGCCCGAAGGGACATTCCGCATACACGGCGTCTACAACTCGACCGACTGGACCTACAAGGACACGGGGGACAAGTGTTATGGGCCGTTCTTCATCTCGCTGATCACCCCGCGCTTCTGGGGGATCGGCATCCACGGCACCAATGCTCCTTATTCGGTCCCCGGGCGCCGCAGCCACGGATGTATGCGTATGCGCAACGACGACATCGTCCGCGTCCGCCGCATGGTCGACAAGGATTCGAGGGTGACGGTGCTACCGGACGAAGTCAGTGTCGATTAGCTAAGATAGCTAATATAGCTAAAATAGCTATGATAGCTATATGCCGACCACCTCAAATCCAATATTTTTCAGTTTTTGTATCACCCCTTTCTCCCCTGGGAGGTGGGCGGCGCCGACGGCGACGAGCATCGAGCGCGTGGGGATGATAGAGGCTATCACCTCGACCCACTTGGCATTGCGGCGGTAGAGCATCGGCTCGGCGGCATCGCCCAGTCCCGCCTCGGCATCGTCCATGAGGGCGAGCAGGCCGTCGAGGTCCCCCGCGAGATAGCACGATGCGATCTTCGCTGCCGTCTCACCCGCCGTGTCATCGTTGCGCACGACCTCCATGAGTTGTTCGGCCTGTCTCGTGAGGGGTTCGCCGAAGAGGAGCCGCGCCTGTTCGTCGGGTGTTTCCAGTCCCATCACCTCGCGCCCGGCCTCGGCGGCGCGCAGCTGGATCACGCGGTCAATCTGTCGCTCGGCGTCGAAGTCGGGGAAGAGCCTCTGGGTCTGCATCACGGTCAAGAGTGTCGTGAGCATGGCCGGCTTCATGGCATCCATCATGCGTATGTCCGCGCCCGCGCCCATGTACTTCTTGAGAACGACGTTGGCCGAGTCGAGCTGAGTGGGAGCGAGCAGCGCCGACAGGAGGCTGTCGGCGGGAGCGAGGGCATAGCGCATCACCGCGCCCTGGGTGGCCGCGAGGTCGCCGCTCATATCCATCTCGCCACACACGACGTCGACGCTGCGGATAGCATCATTGAGCCCCGGCACACTGTCGATGACCGATACGGGCGCGACGTGGTGGGTGCCGAAGATGTACGATGGCTTTTCGAGGCCGTTGCCCGAGATTCGCCACAGGAGTTGGGCATCGGCAGTGCCTCCGAAGGCCGCGGCGATGCACACGAGGATATTGAGGATTCTTTTCATGTCGGTATTGTGTTCTTTTGTGCGAAAGTACTCCCTTTCCGATTCATTTCCAAGCCGTTCTCCTGCCTTTAACACAATTTAATAACCCCCTGCCGAGTATTTCGGGGGATTTTATCTAATTTTGCACTCGCATCCGCCTTGGTAGTTCAATGGATAGAACAAGCCTCTCCTAAAGGTTAGATAGGGGTTCGATTCCCCTCCGAGGTACCCTTGTCGGCTCCCCGCATCCACGCAGGGAGCCGCTTTATTTCCCCCCCTGTTGGCCCCCCGATGTGCCTCTCAGTACACTGTGGCGGGTGTTGACCGAAAATGTTCAGAATCAGATATGTTAAAAGTGCTAAAAAATGTTAACGGGGGGGGTAAAATTTGTCCACGTCTGGGCTTATTTCTAATTTTGCACTCTCAAAGTCGGTCTCCTGTGAGGAATCCCGGCGGAGAAACATTTTAATCACACTATAAAAACAACATCCACAACTATCTGAAAATTAAACAACAACACACCTTCTTGAAACGTAATCTCTAAGGTATCGTTAGTCTTTAACATTCGTTCCGTTCATCCGGTATCAATCACTTGATAATCAATTCACTTACAGTGATGAAACAACATCTTAAACCCGCACTGGCCGGTGGCCTTCGGTATGCGCACAGGCGTGTGTCCTTTGTTCTCATGGGACTCGCGGCTCTCTTTGCATCCGTATGTCTGACCCCCGCCGCCACGGCCGAGACCGTCAACCTCAAAACCAACCTCCTCTATGACGCTGCCCTCAACGTCAACATCGGAG
>CAMWXQ010000027.1 GCA_947178235.1 uncultured Muribaculaceae bacterium | reverse complement strand
CGGGTAAGTCCTACACGACCAGCTCCCCGAGAACTCCGCCAGGTCTTGATCGAAGCAACGGTATCGGGTCGTAGCGGTGCGATGTAGTCAGCTTACCCTTTTTTCATGCCCATACCCCACGGCCAAAGGCCAAAAGTGCCTTGCAGAGGCACAACACCCGTGCCCCACGCGCCAGCCCAATGGCCGAAGGCCATAAGTGCCTCGCAGAGGCACGATACGGGAAACCCCAGTGTGGCCGCAGCGAAGCGGAGGCCTCACTGGGGACTAACGCACATCTACATATTCAACCTCGCAGAGGTTGAACAGCACCAACGCGTCCCGTGAGGCAGTTACTTCTCCATCCACGGCTGCCATTCTCCACCATAGGCAGAGACTATCCTCCTCAACTCATCGTTGAAGTCAAAGCACTTGTGATGCTCGCGTTGATCGTCGACATACTTTCGCAACGCACCTAAATCCCTGTGGGCGAATGTGGTGGCAAAATATTCCGATCCCCAACCCCCAAACTTCTTGAAATGAGGATTGGACTTCATCCAAAGGCTCGCACTGCGCTTCAACTCCCTCATCAGATCGGACAAAGCGACAGACGGATGCAGCGCGACGAGAATATGGATATGGTTGACCGTACCATTGATACCCTTGCACTCAGACTTATGATTCTTGATTATCCCGTTGAGATACGAATATAGTTCATCCGAATACTCCAACGGAATATTATGCGCACGATTATATGTATTGATGACTATATGATATAGGGCACAAACAAAACTCATAAGCAATAATTTTTGCAAATATAGGCATAATCCACACAAAATCACACAAGTTTTCCTAAAAAATAGCCTTCGGTCATAAACCACCCACGCGCCAGCCCAATGGCAGAAGGCCATAAGTGCCTCGCAGAGGCACGATACAGGAAACCCCAGTGTGGCCGAAGCGAAGCGGAGGCCTCACTGGGGACAACCCACCAACCACATAACCAACCTCGCAGAGGTTGAACAGCACCAACGGGTTACGCCAACGCGGTCCTACCTCTGCGAGGTAGAGGATGGATGTGGGGGCCGCGCACCCCAGTGAGGCCTCCGCTTCGCTCCGACCATACTGGGGCTTCCCGTGTCGTGCCTCTGCGAGGCATTTATGCCCTTCGGGCATAAAAAAACCGCATAAATCAACTCCATTGTGCGCCTTCCCAATATCCGAAGGCCATAGATGCCTTGTAGAGGCAAATCATGCCCCAGTCCCCATGGCCGAAAGACCATAGATACCCCGAAAAGGCAAATCATGCGCCAGCCCAATGGCCGAAGGCCATAGATGCCTCGAAGAGGCACAACACCAGAAGCCCCAGTGTGGCCGGAGCGAAGCGGAGGCCTCACTGGGGACAACCCACCAACCACATAACCAACCTCGCAGAGGTTGAACAGCACCAACGGGTTACGCCAACGCGGTCCTACCTCTGCGAGGTAGAGGATGGATGTGGGGGTCGCCCACCCCAGTGAGGTCTCCACTTCGCTCCGACCACACTGGGGCTTCCTATATCGTGCCTCTGCGAGGCACTTATGCCCTTCGGGCATAAAAAAACGCCGCCTACCCCGAATGGGGAAGGCGGCGTGTCTGATTATAGGGGGATGCGAATTACTTCACATAAACCTTGCTTACATTGTCACCCTGCTTGCGGATGTAGACACCCTCGGCGGGAGCGGCAACGCGGATACCTTGGAGGTTGTAGTACTCTACGACACCTGCCTCAGCGCTGATCTCTTCGAGCCCAGTAGTGCCACCGGAGATAGTCTCAGTCACGAGCTCCGAACGACCGTCGGTCTCGGGATTATGAGCGAAGTAAGTGAGAGTACCATTATCGTTCTTGGTGAACGAGAGAGAACCATTGAGGAGCTGATAGGTCTGTCCATCGTGTTCGAGAGTAGCAGCGGCCTCACGCATGGGAGCAGCAGCAGGTGTCTCGGGCTCGGTAGCTTCCTCGGCGGCATCAAAGCGATAATAGATATTGTGACCCTCAGCAACAGTGAAAGTATAGACAGTCACATTGTCATCGCCAGTCGCAGCGGTATATGAGGGTGCCTCGGGTGCCTCGGGCTCAACATACGAGTAGGGATGCTCGACAGAGATATAGCAGATGTAAAGACCAGTGCTACCGTTACGTGCGATATAGAGATTCTTGGCAGCAGCTTCGAGGGTATAGGAGACAGTTGTAGGTTCGAGAGAAGTGTCACCCTTGACATCTACAAAGTCCTCAGAAGTCATGAGCTTGTGCTCCTTAGTGGAATAGAGGTGAATTCCTGCGGTCTTAGAGCCACTGTTGATGGCACCCTTGATGGTGACTACATCACCCTTCTTGAAGCCACCCTCTACACCGAGTTTGATGTAGTTCTCATTGTCACCCCAGCTGTTGGCGAGGTAGAGGAGATTGCTCTTATAGCTTACACCACCGATGGTGAGGGACTTGTTGTCGGAAGAAGTACCACATACTTCATAACCCTGATTGTTCTTGTCACCGGGGATGAAAGATACGACAGTGGCAGCCTCTGCAACACTGAGAGTATACTGGGCGACTGCGCCACGATAACCATTGGCAGCTTCGAAGGTAGCGGAGATAACGGTGGTACCCACTGCGAGTACATCGACATTACCATTCTCATCCACGGTAGCGACTTCGGTGTTGGACGAAGCGTAGGTCACGGGCAGATTGTTGGGGTTGGCGAGTACGGGGAGCTCATTGTCAGTCGAACCGAACTTGTAATCGTACTTCTCTACGGGATATGCGATGTCGGCATCCATGAGGGGGAGGATATAACCGATACCGTTCACTACATAGGTTGTACCGAGGGCATAGAGGGTATAATTCTTACCGGCTTCGAGCTCAACCTTAGTGGCGACAAACGCGTAGCTTGCATCCTGGAAATCACCGAGGACGATTTCTTGGGAGACATCTGCGCCATCCTCAACACAATAAACTTTCAGAGACTTGCCATCATTTGCCACCCAACCATTGTAATGGGTCTCGGTGATGACATTGTTCTCAACATCATCCTCAACTGTTGTGAGTTCGGGAACATCCATGGCTTGACGACGACCGAAGACTACGAGTGTAAGATTTTTTGCGGGAGTTACAGTGACCGCAGTGCTCTTATCTTGTACGGTACCATTGGGATTCTCGGCGTTAGGAGCGGCTGCTGTGCGAACTTGGATAGAGTTCGAGAACTTATGACCAAGATACTCCTTGCTGATCTTGCCGGCATTGGAAGCGGAGACACCTGTGACCACAATATTGTCATCGGTGAGAAGTACTTGACCAGCCTTAGTGGCGCCAGAGGCCGAGTAGAGGCCATCAACTACAATATCCTCGCCTTTATCGTAAGGAGCAGGGAGCGTTACGACTACGACATTGGTCTTAACGTTGATCGTGCACTCTGCCTTAGCGGGCTTATATGTCTCGTTACCTTCAAAAGTGGCAGTGATAATGGTTTCACCAAGCTCACCTTCTACAAGAGAAATAACGCCGTCCTCAGACACAGTCGCAGAATTGCCGGAAGCAGCATAAGTCACAGGTACATTCTGCTCATTGATCAGAACGGGGGCCGTGAACGCATCACGGATTTTGAGGTCGACAGAAGCGGGATCCCATGCGAGATTAACAACCTCTCGTGTGTCACCGTCGTCAGCCTTCAAAGTTCCGCTGATGACCACATTCGCAAGGCAAAGTTCACGCGAAGAGCCATCGCTTGCATTGCTCGAATAGAAGTAAATTCGGAGAGTTACAGGGCTAAGAGTGTTTTCAATTCCTGCGACATTGTAGGACAGATGGAAATTTTTATCGGCATCCTTAGAAGCATCCTCATCGCCACGGACTACTGCAACATTCTTTTTGAGCTCAACGTCAATATCTCCGCAAATAGCGTGAATATCGGCTCGAAGGTTGCCAGTCTTAGCTCCAGCTGCGTCAAACTCGACTTTGTCGAGGGTGAATTCGCGGCCACCCGGGGTCAAGGTAAAGTCAACATAAGTATCGGCATTATAGCCGCCGTTGACAGCCTGCTTCCATGAGCTTGTCTTGAATTCACCTGTCGAGGGCTTCTCAGTGCGGGTATTACCGGAAGGTGTAGCGTTTGAGCCAGCCGTCTGCTTTGCAGTGAGGCCGAAACCTTCGGTAACTACTCCGTCAAAGCCCGCGGGCGTACCAGAGGCCTTGGTGCCCAATGCCCATGTAGCGGTAACGGCGTCCTGTGCGAACATCGTTACACCTACAAGCACAGAGGCGAGTAGAGTAAAAATTTTCTTCATAGAGAGAAAATGGTTAGATTTTGGTAAATTTAGATTAGTTTCTTGGTAATAATGGAGAGTAGATGGGCCCGTGAGGTGGGCGGGAACGGTTCATGGTGATAGGTTTGCGGTTCTGTCGGCGGCGTGTGCGACATCCGCGACAAATGCGTTGACAAATTTACACAATATTTCGTGTTGATTTCTCTGCGTTAATTATTTTTAACTAAATTTAATCCAGTACCATGCCCGAAGGGGATATGTGCCTCGCAGAGGCACGACACAGGAAACCCCAGTGTGGTCGGAGCGAAGCGGAGGCCTCACTGGGGACCACCTCGCCCATACACATTCAACCTCGCAGAGGTTGTACCGCACACGCGTAGGGTGTTGTACAACCTCTGCGAGGTTGCGTAGTATCACATACATAGAGTCCCCAGTGAGGCCTACGCTTCGCTCCGACCACACTGGGGTTCCCGATGTTGTGCCTCTGCGAGGCATCTATGGCCTTCGGCCATGGCGGCTGACGCATGTAGTACCTCTGCGAGGCACTTATGGCCTTCGGCCATGTTAGCGCAGCCTGTCGTACGAGCGGAGGAGGCGGATGTCATGGTTGATGCCGCGGACGCCGAGGATTTCGAGGATCACGGCGATGGGGAGCAGGATGTCCCAGACAGAGAATGTCGCGTCGATTCCCTCGGCTGCGCCCTGCTTGAAGAGCGCGAAGCAGACCACAGCCGCCGTAGCGAGGGTGAGCATGAGGGAGATGAGCAGCACGGTACGCTGGAGGGCGAGGTTACGGTAGAGGAAGAGGTCGGTGAGGAGGAGCAACACGACGGCCCCGGTCGGGATGAGCACGCCGTACTCGGTCATGGTGTAGAGGACCTCAGAGACCCCCGCCTCGGTGTGGAGGACGGTGCCGTAGGGTACGATGATGAAGATGGCCATCGCGATGATGGCGAGGAAGATGTAGACGGATTGGATACGTTGGATCTGCATGACTGTTGGGGTTTGTTTAGTAAGTTTTGCCAAAAGTAGTAAAAATTTAACAATCACGGATAAGGTTTGGTTGGGTTTTTTGAGTAACTTTGTACGTATTCGAATTTGGAATTTTGAATTTGGAATTTTGAATTAATAATCGACCTATTCAAAATTCGACATTTAGAGTTCCGCTCAAATTCCAAATTCAAAATTCCAAATTCAAAATTCCAAAGGATATGATTCTGATTACCAACGACGATGGATACAACTCGCCCGGCATAGCCCACCTCGCCGGGATTGCCTCGCGATTCGGCGAGGTTGTGGTGGTGGCGCCGCTCACCCCACAGTCGGGCAAGTCGTCGGCGCTCACCGTCGATGCCCCGCTCAAACTGAGGAGCCATGCCCCCATCGGCGAGGCCGCAGTGTACAGCGTCGACGGCACACCAGTGGACTGCGTCAAGCTCGCCCTCCACGCCGTCCTCGACCGCCGTCCCGACCTCGTGCTCTCGGGCATCAACCACGGCTCCAACGCCGCCATCAACAATATATACTCGGGCACGATGGGCGCCGCGATGGAGGGGTGCGTCGTCGGCATCCCCTCGGTGGGCTTCTCGATACTGAGCCACGACACCTCGGCCGACCTCAGCGGCACCGACGATCTAATTGCCGACATCATCTCGAAGGTCCTCGACCGCGGGCTACCCGAGGGTGTGTGCCTCAACGTCAACTTCCCCGCCGGGCGCCGTCCCGAGGGATTGAAGGCCGTGCGCGCCGCCGCGGGCTACTGGACGGAGGAGTACAAGGACTATGCCTCGCCCCACGGCGCGCCGTTCTACTGGCTCACGGGCAAGTTCCACAACCTCGAACCGGACTGTCCCGAGACCGACGAGTACTGGCTCGCCCGCGGATGGGCAACCGTCGTCCCCATACGCCCCGACCAGACCGCAACCGATGCCATCGGCGGCATCAAAACCATGCTCGGATGCTGAGGGGGCTGATTCTCGGGGTGCTTGCCCTCCTCCCCACCCTCGCGTGGAGCTTCCCGCTCGACGTAGCGGGGATCGATACGACGCGCACCGCCGTATGGATACACGACCTGCGCCTCGGCGCCGACATCGTGCGCGCCAACGTCGACCGCCCCCTCGTGCCCGCCTCGGTCACCAAGGCCGTGACCTCGGCGGCGCTACTCTCCATCGCCGACCCCGAGGAGCGCTTCGCCACACCCGTCGTCGCGGTCGGGCGGCTCAGCCCCGACGGCATACTGGACGGCGACATTGTCATACGCGCCACGGGGGACCCCACCATCGAGTCGGCATACCTCGACGGTGCGCGCGGAATGGCCGACTCGATAGCCTCAGCGGCCCTGCGCCTCGGTATCCGCGAGGTGCGCGGGCGCGTGGTGGTCGACGAGAGCCGCTTTCCCGACGCGACGACCCCGCCCGGATGGATGGAAGAGGATCTGCTGTGGCCCTACGGGACACGCCTCCACGGCGCCAACTGGGCCGACAACCGGTTCCGCCTCCGCTGGCCCTCGAAAGCCACTGAGCCCGAAGTCCCGGGGCTGAGCTTCAAGACCGCGCCCTCGAAGGGCCGCGGCACCAAGGTGAGCCGCACCGACGGCTCGGAGACCTTCGTCATCCGCGGCAATACGCGCCGTGCCTTCTCGGACACCTACGCCATGCCCGACCCGTCGAAGGCGATGGAGGCCGCCGTCACACGCGCCCTCCGCTCGGCGGGGGTCACCGTCGGCGGGGCCAAGACCCGCCCCTCTGCCGACGAACATCCCCTCTACGTCCACCTCTCCCCCACCTTCGGTGAGATACTGCGCAGCCTCATGGTTCGCTCGGACAACCTCATGGCCGAGGGGATGCTGCGCGCCCTCGTGCCGGGCGGCACAAGGGCCGAGGCACTGGCCGAGGAGCGCAAGATTTGGGCCGCGGACGCACTCAACACCCACGGCGTCAACATCGTGGACGGCAGCGGCCTCTCGCGCGACGACCGTATGCCGGCGCGATTCCTCGGCGACGTGCTCCGCTCGATGGCCTCATCCGAGGCGGGAGCGACGTACGCGGGGCTCTTCCCCCGCGCGGGCCTCGACGGAACGCTCAAAAACTTCCTCACCGAAACCCCGCTCGAAGGGCGCGTGGCGATGAAGACCGGCTCGATGAAAGGGGTGCAGTCCTATGCCGGCTACCTGCTCGACGCCGAGGGGAGGCCGACGCACATCCTCGTTTTCATGGCCAACGACTTCCGATGCAGCCGCCCGGGGCTGAAAAATGCCATCCAAGACTTGTTATTAGATATTTTTTGCGTAAGTTTGCAGAATGAAAACTGAAAACCCATACCGAAGCCTTGCCGCCCTCGCCGCCGAGGTCGAGGGGCTGCTCATGGTGATGGAGTCACGCCGCGAGGGCGACACATCGCTCATACTCGAACTCCTGGCCGAGAAAGCCACCCTCCTCCAAGGCGGGATCATGGCACTCCCCTATGATAATAAGGTGGAGCCCGAGGAACCCGAGACCCCAGAGACCCCAGAGACCCCAGAGGAACCCATTAGCCCAATTAGTCCAATTGGACCAATTAGCCCAATTGAATCTACCGAGGCCCCCGAGACCCTCGACGAGCGTCTCGCGCGCGAGCGCGCACGCGATATAAACAAGGCGTTCACGCTCAACGACAAATTCCGCTTCCGCCGCGACCTCTTCCGCGGCTCGGAGACCGACTTCGACGAGACCCTTGATGTGATCTCGGGCATGGCCGACTTCTCCGAGGCCGAAGAATACTTCTACGACGACCTCTGCTGGGATCCCGAAGACCCCGCCGTCAAGGAGTTCATGGAGATCGTCGCCCGCCACTTCTGATCCCCCCGCCATGTCACGCCTCTATCTCGTCCCCACCCCCGTGGGCAACATGGCCGACATGACCCCGAGGGCCATCGAGGTCCTCTCGCGCGTCAGTGCCATCTATGCCGAGGACACCCGCACGTCGGGGGTCCTCTTGAAGCACTTCGGCATCACCACACCCTGCCTCAGCCACCACAAGTTCAACGAGCACGCCACGGTGCGCCCCATCGTCGACCGCCTGCTCGCCGGCGAGGAGATCGCACTGATCTCCGACGCGGGCACCCCGGGCATCAGCGACCCGGGCTTCATGCTCACGCGCGAGTGCCGCCGCGAGGGGATCGAGGTCGAGACCCTGCCCGGGGCCACCGCCTTCGTGCCCGCACTGGTCAACTCGGGCCTCCCGACCGACCGATTCACCTTCGAGGGGTTCTTGCCACCGAAGAAGGGGCGCCGCTCGCGCCTCGAGGCTATCGCCGCCGCGACCTGCACCTCGATCATCTACGAGTCCCCCCTGCGTCTGGTCAAGACACTCGCCGAGCTCTCCGACGTATGCGGCCCCGACCGCCCCGCCTCGGTCTCGCGCGAGATCTCCAAGCTCCACGACACCACCGTCCGCGGCACCCTCGCCGAGTTGCAGGCCTACTTCGCCGAGAACATTCCGCGCGGCGAGATTGTTATAGTTATCGGTGCGCCGGACACTCCCGCGCGCCGTCACAAGAACAAGTACAAGGACAACACAGAAGAATAACCATCCCTCCTGAACAGGATTCACATTACTCCCAAACGATATGAAAAAGATTGCCACAATCGCTCTCATGGCTGCCACCCTCCTCACGGGTTGCAACGCCGACCGCCTGCGCGAAAGCGAGGAACAGAACGCCCAGCTCAAAGGTGACCTGCGCGAGACCCTCGCCACACAGGACTCACTGCTCGTGCTCATGAACGACATCTCGGACGGCATGGCCCAGATCAAGGACCTCGAAAAGATCATCAGCACCCCCGGCACCCTCTCGGGCGAGTCGACCTCGCGCAAGGAGCAGATTCGCAACGACATGATCGCCATCCAGCAGGCTCTCCAAGAGCGCCGCGAGCGTCTCGCCGAACTCGAAAAGCGCCTCGCAGCATCCGGCTCAGAGAACGCCACACTCAAACGCAC
>CAMWXQ010000026.1 GCA_947178235.1 uncultured Muribaculaceae bacterium | reverse complement strand
CACCCTGGGGCTTCTGATGTCGTGCCCCCACGGGGCATCTATGGCCTTCGGCCATACCGTTTCTCCCCTTGTAGGGACATGCCTCTGGCATGTGGACGTATCACGCTGACTCTCATGGCCGAAGGCCATAGATGCCTCGAAGAGGCACAACATCCGAATCCCCAATGTGGCCGCAGCTTCGCGGAGGCCTCATTGGGGTCCGCCGCCCCCAAGAAAAGCCCAACCTCGCCGAGGTTGTACCGCACCGACGTAGATGCTGTTCAACCTCCACGAGGTTGGATGTGAGGATGTTGTCCGTTGTCCCCAGGGAGGTCTCCACTTCGTTCCGCCCACCCTGGGGCTTCTGATGTCGTGCCCCCACGGGGCATCTATGGCCTTCGGCCATGAGTATCAACGTGATACGTCAACATGCCGAAGGCATGTCCCTACACAGTGACACAGCACTCCCCACGAAATCACCCTGTCGGATGCGTCTCGCGGGGAGTGTGTTATGGTGGGCTCACTCCTCGGCGGAGAGCCCGGGTTGGGTGATGATGATACGGTTTGAGCAGTACGGGTCTCCGAGGTGTAGATATATTCTGCGCTCTTCTGTCGTTTCGTTCGCGGATACCTCAATGTTTATCCGAGGATGCGCTTCGATCTCCGAATAGCTGATTTTCAACTCCTCGGAATCATAGGGCTCAAATATATATGGGTATACACTTTTTTCGTCATATGAGAAGTCGATCATGCTCACATAGGCATTGTTCGCGGCTTTTTCACCCGTTACGTCAACGACGAAGCTCGCACCTTCCTGTGGTACTTCTACATTTCGATGCCCCAATCCTGCGCCATCGGTAGAATTAATCCCGGTGATCTGTACGTTGACATGGAAAAACCTTTCCGGCGACACACTTTCGCTGTCGCACGCTCCGAGAAGAAGCGACATCAGCAAAGCTGATATGATTGTCAGATATTTCATATCAAATAATTGATTACTCGGCTGAGAGCCCGGGTTGGGTGATTATGATGCTGTTAGAACAATACCCACTTCCGATGAGCATCTCTATTCTACGTATCTCGGTAGATTCGTTAGCCGTAACTTCGATTTCCATCACAGGCAGTGAATCAATGAATGTGTAGCTTATTTTCAACTTTTCGGAATTGTATGATTCGTATGGCGATAAATAGATGATCTCTTCGGGGGCTGTCGATGTACATAAACAACTCACATACATATCCTCCGAATGCTCTTTGCTGCATTTGACTTTGAAAGATGCCCCGTTCTGGGTGGCATCAATGATCGATTCGTATGGATTGTATTTCTCATAACGAGGTGTGACCCCTTCAAAGGATAGGTCGATGACATAATATCCGTCACCAGGCACCACAGGTTCAATCTTGGAGTCTTCGCTGCAAGCAGTCGGTAAGACAACAAGCAGCATCAGAACCATCCTAACTAAGAATTTTTTCATGGATGGATGTTTGAAATTTGAATAAAGTTGATTGGTTGGATGGCCATCCGCTGCAAAGGTAGGTATATTAATCCTTATCTCCAAATTATTTTTAAAAATTCTCAGAATTTTTTGACAAATGTCAAAAAATATGGATAGAAAATTTCAAACGGGGTGTAATCGTGGCTATTATGGCCAAATTCCCCATTCAAAATTCAAAATCCCCCATCCCCCATTCAAAATCCCCCATTCAAAATTCAAAATTTTTTCCTCACAAGTATGCATTATCGCACTATGGGGGCGGGTTTCGTGTCGTAACTTTGCAGCGTAAAACGATTCTCAAACTCCTTTATCTTATTATGAAATACCTCTATCCCGACACAAGCACCACACGCCCCATCACCAATCTCCGCCTCTCGCCCGATGCCCGCAAGCTCCGCGGTGTCCGCCCTACGGGGTTTGTCACCGTCTATGGCCTCGTCGACCATTTTCTCGATCCTGTGACCTCGCGCGCGGGCGACGGATCGGAGTGGCTCTTCTATGTCGAGCGCAACGGCTCGTTGTGCTGCTTCGGCTTCCCATACGACGGGGGTGTCGAGCTCGACCCCGTGGCGGGCGACATCACCTCGGTCGTCCTCGCCGACGGCATCCTCTATGTCTTCGCGTCGGACAGGCCCGTGCGATGCTACGAGCATGTGCCCGAGCGCATCAAGTGGGTCGAGCGGGAGTTCTCCTGCCACGGCCTCTGCTCGATCGTTCGCCGCGACCTCGCCGTCGAGTCCGCCCCCGTCCCCCCGATCACCCTCAAAGGCTCGTATGACAGCCGCACGCATACCGTCGCCGATGCCGACGCCGTGGCCATAGGCTCGGCCCTGCGCACTGCATACCGCCGCATCGCCGACGCCTCAGCGGCCAACCACCGCTATGTCCAGCCCGTCATGGCCCGATACAAGCTCGTCGGGCGCGACGGCACCATCCTCTACACCTCGGCCCCCGTGTTGGTGGCCCCCGCCGAGGGATTGCAGATGACCTCCGCCCAGATGCATGTCGATGCGCCCGGCTATGCGCAGACCTCACAGATGACACTCTCGGCCTCGGCCTTCGGGTTGGAGGTGGTCAAGGCCAATCCCGACTCGGAGATCTGGACCAATCTCGTCGACCATGTCGAGATCGAGGTCGCGCCCCAGCTCCACCCGCTCGACACCGCCTCGGGGGGCGCGTCGATCTGCAGATACCTCGGCGTCGAGGGGCAGAACCTGCGCTACCGCTGCCTCGTCCCCGGATGGGGCGACGGCGTGCAGCCCGGCGCTCCCGGCGGATGTGGCGCGGGGTATGTCGATGCCGTCCTCGCCTTCGGCGCCGAGCTCTTCCGCCCCTATGCCCTCCCCCTCGGCACGATGGATGACGACATCGAGACCATGCGCCGCATGGCCGCCCGCCTCACCGGGCTCCGTCCCGCCGAGGAGCCGCTCGCCCTGCTCTCCCGGCCCCACACCTTCGCCCCCGCCTCGGCCACGGCGGGGGGCAGCGCGGTGGTCTACGGCGGGCTGACGGCCACTCCCTTCGAGGGGTATCATCCCGCCGAGTATGCCATAGCGCTCTCCGACCTCCCCTCGGGCACCGACGCCGCCACCGAGACCGACCTCGGGCCGAACGGCCACACCGTCGTGCGCGGGCACATCGACGGGCGGCTCCCGACCACCCTCTCGCCCCTGCTCCTCTATCCCTCGCCGCGCGCCCGCAGCCTCGCCCTCTACACCTCGGCGTGGCACATCACCTTCGACCTCTCCCCGAGCCGCTGCGGGCGATGGAGCTACCACCTCGACCCCTCGCTCCGTCCCATCGAGCCCGAGGGATCGAGGACCCCTCCCGAGTTCCCCGATGACAGCGACCCCCTCCCGGCCTCATGGCCCGGGCTCGTGGCCGTCGCCCCCGTCTCCGCGCCACTCTCCATCACGGCCGTCGCGCGCTCGCCTGTCGGCCCACCTGTGGCCGTGACCCCCGCCGCCCGCTCGGGCACGACGTGGGAGTTTGCCCGCGAGTCGTTCTACCTCCTCGGCCCCGGCGGGAGCGCGGGGATCACGACCGACCGCGCCCTCGGCTCGATCTCCACGGCCCGCATCGACCCGCGCCCCGTCCTCTCGGGGCGCGCCGTGGCCGCCATCCCCGGCGGCGTCGCGGTGATCGCGGGCGGGGATGCCGTCAGGCTCGCGGGGAGCCGCGCCACGACCATCCTCGCCGGCGCGGGTGGCGACCTGCTCGGCTACGAACCTGTCCACAGGGAGCTGTGGTGTGCCCGCGCCTCGCCCGACGGGGGAGCGACGTCGGTGAGGATCGTCGACATGGAGCGCGAGTGGAACTATCTGCGCGACGACTTCGTCCCGACCTCCTTCTGTGCCACCACCTCGGGGCTCCTCGCCACGATGGACGGCGGCGCCGTGCGCGACTGCTCGGCCGGTGTGGACGGCCCGACGGCCATCTCGTTCGGTCTCGAATCTCGTGTCGATGTCCGGCACAGGGCCCGAATCCCCTTCGAGCTCGCGATGGCGGGGCGCTCGCTCGCGGGCACGGTCACGGTCACCGCCTCGCAGGGTGGGGCAGGGGAGACCGACGTGGCTGCTTTCGGGCTCGACGGCGACCTCGACCACCCCATCGCGATGACCCTCCCCCTCGCGCACTGCCACACCCTCCGCATCGCCGCCCGGATCACCACACCCTATCCCGAATCCTTCACACTCAGACTCGAATGACACACGCACACACCGACATAGAGGCCGTCATGGCCGAGAACGAGCGGCGCAAGGCCCTCAAAGCCCTCTGGGACTACGCCCCCGAGACCGGCGACCCCAACGACCCGGCCCGCATCCGCGAATGTGGCGTTTGGCTCCCCGTCTCGATGCTGCGCGACCCCGCATACTCGGTGGGGCTGAGGGCGCACGACATGGCCATGCTCCGTTTCCGCCACGACTTCGAGTACTGGGCATGGCGCTGCGTCAAGATCATGGACAAGGTCACGATGACCGAGATACCATTTGTGCTCAACGCTCCACAGCGGCGCCTCGTGCGCGAGCTGGAGAGGATGCGCAACGCCGGCGAGCCGCTCCGCCTCATCATGCTCAAGGCGCGCCAGTGGGGCGGGTCGACGCTGATCCAGGTCTACTTCGCGTGGATCCAGATCGTCCACCGCCGCGGGTGGAACTCGCTCATCTGCGCCCACGTCAAGGACACCTCCGCCACCATCCGCGGAATCTACTCGCGCCTGCTCGCGCGCTATCCCGAGGAGTTCTGGGAGGAGGAGTGCAAGCCCGAGTTCCGCCCCTTCGAGCGCATGGTGAACACACGCTGCATCCCCGGGCGCGAGTGTCGCGTGACGGTCAGTTCGAGCGAGAACCAGGAGTCGACCCGCGGCCAGGACTATGCCCTCGCGCATCTGAGCGAGGTCGCCTTCTGGAAGGACTCGCCGCTGCACAACCCCTCGGACCTCATACGCTCCGTCATCTCGGGCATCATGCGCAAGCCGCTCTCCTTCGTGGCTCTCGAGAGCACCGCCAACGGCGTGGGCAACTTCTTCCACCGCGAGTGGATGAGGGCATGTTCCGCGGAGGGGTCCGACAAGCTACCCTTCTTCGTGCCCTGGTTCGAGATCGGCATCTACACCGAGCCCGTGCCCGACCCCGCGGCGCTCTGGGCGAGCCTCGACGCATACGAGCGCGGACTGTGGGAGGCCCACGAGGGGGTGACGCTCGAGGGGCTCATGTGGTACCGCCATCGCCGACGCGAGTACGAGGACCACCGCTCGATGATGACCGAGTTCCCGTCGACCCCCGACGAGGCCTTCGCCACCACCTCGCGCGGGGTATTCTCCTCCGAGGGTGTGGCGCGCCTCCGCGCCGGGGTGCGTCCCCCGATGATGACGGGCGAGCCGTACGGATGCCGCGGCGGGCTCCCCCACGACCTCTCGGCCCCGGGATTCGCCGAGGACACCCGCGGGGGATGCTCGGTGTGGGCCCTGCCGAGGCCAGGGGGCTCGTATGTGGCCGCGGTCGACATCGGCGGACGCTCGCGCGGGGCCGACTGGTCGGTCATCTCGGTGGTCGACCGCAAGCTCGACCGCCCGGGCGAGCTCCCCGAGGTCGTGGCACAGTGGCGCGGGCACATCGACCACGACCTGCTCGCATGGAAGGCCGCGGCGCTCGCCAAGTGGTATGGCCGCGCCCTGCTCGTCGTCGAGAGCAACACGCTCGAATCCGACGGGGCGGGCGAGGGGCCCTACATCCTCTCGCGCCTCTCCCGAGCATATCCGCGCCTCTACCGCCGGCCCCCCTCGGGCGACGGGACGGTGCCCAAGCCGGGGTTCCACACCAACCGCGCCACCAAGGCCGCCGTCATCGCCAATCTCATCGCCCTCGTGCGCGAGGGGGGATATGTCGAGCGCGACGCCACGGCCTGTGACGAGCTCGGCCAGTACGAGGTCACCGACGGCGGAGGGTATGCCGCGCGGCGCGGGTGTCATGATGACGTGCTCATGACGCGCGCCATAGCCCTGTGGGTCCACGCCGAGGAGCTGCGCCGCAATCCGCCCCTCTCGCCCGCCGAGATCGAGGCCCTGCGACGCTGCGGGTGTTGATTCTGTGCGTCAGCCTCTTGTATATTCGGGTGCAATGTATTATCTTTGCAGCCGTTAACCCAAGAAATCAATAACCTGACACAATTACTATCAAACCCATGAAACTCACGTTTCTGCCGGCGGCTCTGATGCTGCTGTGCGGCGGCGTGGCCTCGGCCGCGACCGTCATCTGTGACTTCGAAGATTATCCGGTCGGCCACGCCTTCCCCGTGTGGAACCTCTATGGCTCGGAGACCACGACGACCGCCGTGGTCGAGAATGACCCCGCCGGAGGCTCGAACAAGGTCCTGCACATAACCCTGCGCGGGTGGAACGACTATGTCGAATTCACCCTCCCCGACAATCTCGCCGGCACGCTCATCAACCAGGGTGCCGACCGCCTCACCCTCGACACACGCCGCGCCGTCGGCGACCCCTGCGGCGAGTGGAAGCACTTCGACATCCTCGTCGGCGCCGACAAGATCTATGAGGATGACGGATGGCCCGCCCAGGGGCCCGAGGGCCAGTGGCAGGGGCGCCTGTACAGGCTCGGCCAGGTCCCCGAGGGGAATACGTCGACCGCCCTGCGCCTCGGGTACAACTCGGAGAACACCGATTACTATATAGATAATGTGGTGCTCTCGAAGGATGGCGAGGAGTATGTCGAGTATCCCGACGGCGTGCTCGATTTCAGCGACCCCGCGAGCACAGCCTCGGCCTATACCCGTTTCTCGACCCCGATACGCATCCCCGCGGGGACGACTCTCGACGTCTACACCTCGCGTTACACCTACTGGACATCGCCGGTGGTGGGCGAGGGCGCGCTCAATATCCACGGCGGTGGCGAACGATCGTACATCGGCAACGAGAAGGGTGCCCAGGTGCCCGATTGGAGCGGATACACGGGTGACGTCACCATCATGCCCTTCAAGGAGGTGAATCCTTCGGTCTCGGCGGGCTTCTACGGCGTCGTGCTCGGGCATGGCGGCAAGAAGTTTGATGCCGACCGCATCGTCGCATCCATCGCCGAGGGGGGATATACCCCGCTGTGGGAGAACAATGCCGTGACCATCGCCGCCGGCGCCACGGTCGCCGCCGAGGGGAACAATACGGCCCGCGGATTCCGCATCGGACGCCTCGCCATGGAGGCCGGATCGCGTCTGATGGGCTACTACAAGAGCTCGGCATACCGTACATATTATATTGTGGGCGGCGACAATGCCGACTCGCGCCTCGACGGCGAGATTTCGCCCTCGGGCTCGTCGGTCCTCGGCCTCGTGAAGGAGGGCACCGGTACATACACCCTCACCTCGAATACCAATAATATATCGGGCGCACTCTCGATCGTCGGGGGTACCGTCGTCATCGCCAATGACGCCGAGGCCGCCCGCACATCGAAGCTCCGCGGCGCCGTCGGCACCGCGGCCACGGCCACGGGCGTGTATGTCTACCGCGGGGCCACCCTCGGCGGCAGCGGTTCGATCTCGGGCGTCACCGATGTCTACGGCCACCTCGACCCCGGCACCGCCGCCTCGACGGCCACGCTCACCCTCGCCGACTTTGTCTCGGGCGCGGGTGTCGACCTGCGCGTCCGCCCAACCTCGCGCATCATCCTCGACATCGCCTCGGCCACCGCGGCCGACCGCCTCGATGTCTCGGGCAAGGTCATGTACTACAACATCGGCCAGGACCTCGCCGTCTCCGACGTGAAGCCCGTCCTCGAGATCTCCCTCCCCGAGGGGCACAGCCTCAGGGCGGGGGATGAGTTCACCCTTGTGAGCGCCGCCGGCAAGGGCGCGCTCGACGGCGGCGACTGGGCATTCCGCATCCAGTACCCGAAGGCCTATACATGGGAGGTCGCCGAGAATGTCGCCGCCGACGGCACATATACCGTCGTGGCCCGCGTCACCTCGACCGACTATTCGGGCCAGGGCGAGACCATCCAGGAGGACGGGACTCTCGGCGGTGGCTCGGACGACGACTGGACCGTCGACTACACCCCCGACCTCACCGACCCGACACCCCTCCGCGCCTATGCCGCCGAGGCCTCCAAGTCGATCGGCGTGGCCGTCCCCGTGTGGCGGTATGACATCTCCAATCCCTCCGACCCCAATGCCGCACTCATCGCCGCACAGTTCAACGCCGTCGTGGCCGAGAACGAGATGAAGTTCGACGCCACCGAGCCCGAGCGCGGCGTGTTCAACTACGGTGACGGTGACCGCCTCGCCGACTTCGCCGCCGCCAACGGCATGGCCATGCGCGGCCACTGCCTCGTATGGCACTCCCAGGTTCCCGCATGGCTCTCATCGGACGGCAAGAAGAACGACAAGGGGTGGAACGCCGCCCAGCTCACCGAAATCATGGACAGCCACATCGACAACGTCGCCGGGCACTTCGCCGGCCGCGTCCGCGAGTGGGATGTCGTGAACGAGTGCCTCGACGACGACCAGAGCGTCGTGCGCTCCGATCCCGATGCCTTCAAGCTCCGCACCGCCAGTGTCTGGACCATCGCCATCGGCGAGGAGTTCATCGCCCGTGCCTTCCGCCGCGCCCATGAGGCCGACCCGCAGGCCCGCCTCTTCCTCAACGACTACGGCGTCGAGTTCAAGGGGGACCTCAAGGCCGAGGCATTCTACAACCTCGCCAAGAAGCTCGTGGCCGCCGGCGTGCCCATCCACGGCGTAGGCCTACAATGCCACCTCACCGTCGGCAAGATCGACGTGCCCCGCCTCGTGGCCAACATCGAGCGCTTCAAGGAGCTCGGCCTCGACTGCATCATCACCGAGCTCGACGTCGCACAGGCCGACCCCTCGTCCCCCGACGCACAGGAGCGCCAGGCCGAGGCATACGGCGCGATAGTCAACGGCGCCCTAAGCTGCTCCAACTGCCCGACCGTGATGGTCTGGGGCCTGCGCGACACCGACTCGTGGCGCGAGAACAATCCCCTCCTCTATGACGGCGACCTCCGCGCCAAGACTGCCTACTATGCCGTCCACGCCGCCCTCCGCCTCGCCGCCGGCGGCTCGGAGCTCCCCGCCGTCACCGTCGCCGACGAATCCGCGCCCGTCGTCTCGACCGAATACTACTCGCTCGACGGCCGCCGCCTCGCCGCACCCGCCGCGGGCCTCGTCATCCGCGTGACCCTCCGCGCCGACGGCACCCGCCGCGCCGAGAAACTCCTCGTCAGAGAGTGAGTTTAAGGTTTAGGAGCTTCGCTCTTAGGTTTAAAGTTTAATTG
>CAMWXQ010000025.1 GCA_947178235.1 uncultured Muribaculaceae bacterium | reverse complement strand
GCATGGGCAAGTCGGCCATGCTCCCCCTGCACATCTGGCTCCCCGACGCCATGGAGGGCCCGACCCCCGTCTCGGCTCTCATCCACGCCGCCACCATGGTGGTCGCCGGCGTCTACCTCGTCGCCCGCCTCTTCCCGCTCTACATGCTCGAAGACGCCGCCCTCACCTTCATCACCGTCGTGGGCGCGGCCACAGCCTTCTACGCCGCCGTCGTGGCCTGCACGCAGATCGACATCAAGCGTATCCTCGCCTTCTCGACCATATCCCAGATCGCCTTCATGATGGTTTCGCTCGGTGTCGCCTCGCGCCACGACCACGCCATCCACGAGGGTCTCGGCTACATGGCTTCGATGTTCCACCTCTTCACCCACGCGATGTTCAAGGCGCTGCTCTTCCTCGCCGCCGGCTCGCTCATCCACGCCGTGCACTCGAACAACTACACCGCCATGGGTGGCCTCCGCAAGTATATGCCCATCACCCACATCACCTTCCTTGTGGGCTGTCTCGCCATCGCCGGCATCCCCCCCTTCGCGGGATTCTTCTCGAAGGATGAGATTCTGACCGCATGTTTCGCCAATGCACCCTTCTGGGGCATCTGGATGACCATCGTGGCCGGCATGACCGCCTTCTACATGTTCCGTATGTACTTCCTGGTCTTCTGGTGGAACAATCCCGACTACGCCGCCCGCGTCAAGGAGGCCGAGGCCCACGGACACCATGCATCCATGCCCCACGAGAGCCCCTGGACCATGACCGTGCCCCTCATCTTCCTCGCCTGCGTATCGTTCTGCTGCGGCTGGGTACCCTTCGGCACCCTCGTGACCTTCGACGGCCACGAGTACCACATCCACCTCGACTGGATGGTGGCCGGCCTCTCGATCTGCATCGCCCTCATCGGCATCGGCCTCGCCGCATACCTCTACAAGACCGAGAACGACAAGCCGCGCCGCATGGCCGACTCCTGCCGCTGGCTCTGGACCGCAGCGCTCCACCGCTTCTACTGGGACGAGCTCTACCTCTTCGTCACCCGCCGCATCATCTTCGACGGCATCTGCAAACCGATCGCATGGTTCGACCGCCACATCATCGACGGCACCATGGACGGATTCGCCTATGTCACCAACTGCGCATCGCAGGCCATCAAGGGATTCCAGAGCGGCAAGGTCCAGATGTACATCTGGTGGTTCCTCGCCGGTGCCGTGCTCCTCGGCGTCATCTCGGCCATCTGTATCCTCTGATGACCCGGGCCATTATCTAAACCATAGCAAGAATATAGTAACATACGACACATATGTTTTCGAATATACTAATCTACTTCGTGGTCATCCCCATCGTGATGCTGCTGGGGCTCTTCCTGTGCCGCGACATCAAGCAGATCCGCGCCGTGGCCGTCACCGGATCGGTATTGCTCACGGCCCTCTCGGTGTGGCTCCTCATCGACTACCTCGGCCTGCGCGCCGCCGGTGCCGACGCCCCCATGCTCTACGTCGACTCGTGGAGCTGGTTCGCCCCCCTCAACATCCACCTCGCCGTGGGTGTGGACGGCATCTCGATAGCCATGCTCATCCTCACGGGCTTCATCCTCATCACAGGCTCGTTCGCCTCGTGGCAGATTCCCCAGCCCAAGGAGTTCTTCCTCTGGCTCATCCTCCTGTCGACGGGTGTCTACGGCTTCTTCATCTCGATCGACCTCTTCACGATGTTCATGTTCTATGAGGTAGCCCTCATCCCCATGTACCTCCTCATCGGCGTCTGGGGCTCGGGCAACAAGAACTACTCGGCCATGAAGCTCACGCTGATGCTCATGGGCGGCTCGGCATTCCTCATGCTCGGCCTCATCGGCATCTACTACCACTCGGCTCCCGAGGGTCAGCCCCTCACATGGAACATCCTCGAAATCGCCCGCTACGGGGCCATCTCCGAGGGGTGGCAGCGCTTCCTCTTCCCGATGACCTTCGTCGGCTTCGGTGTCCTCGGCGCCATGTTCCCCTTCCACACATGGTCTCCCGACGGCCACGCATCGGCCCCCACAGCCGTGTCGATGCTCCACGCCGGCGTCCTCATGAAGCTCGGCGGTTACGGATGCTTCCGCGTCGCCATCTATCTGATGCCCCAGGCCGCACACGAGCTCGCATGGATCTTCATCATCCTCACCGGTATCTCGGTTGTCTACGGTGCCTTCTCGGCCTGTGTGCAGAACGACCTCAAATACATCAACGCCTACTCCTCGGTCAGCCACTGCGGACTCGTGCTATTCGCCATCCTCATGCTCAACACCACCGCGATGACCGGCGCCATCATGCAGATGCTCTCGCACGGCCTCATGACCGCCCTCTTCTTCGCCCTCATCGGCATGATCTACGGACGCACCCACACCCGCGACATCCGTCAGATGGGCGGCATGATGCAGATCCTCCCCTATCTCTCGGTCTGCTACGTCATCGCCGGCATGGCCTCGCTCGGTCTCCCCGGCCTCTCGGGCTTTGTGGCCGAGATGACCATCTTTGTAGGCTCGTTCGAGCACACCGACCTCTTCCACCGCATCTTTGTCATCGTGGCTTGCAGCTCGATCGTCACCACCGCCGTCTACATCCTCCGCGTGGTCGGCAAACTGCTCTACGGTCCCGTCTATGACAAGCATCACCTCACCCTCACCGACGCCACATGGTGGGAGCGTCTGTCGACCTCGACCCTCATCGTCTGCGTAGCCTGCATCGGATTCTTCCCCAACTTCTTCGCAGACCTCATCAAGTTCACATTCAGTCCCCAAATCTTCGCCGTGCTCGGCCTCAACTAAGCCAAATACCAAGCAATGGATTACTCACAGTTCTTAGCGATGAAGCAGGAGATTGCGCTTCTCATAGCCTTTCTCGTTGTCTTCCTGTGCGACACCTTCACCTCGGACAAGGGGGCCAAGAGCATCCCTGTCGTGGCCTGTATGTGGATGGCCGCGATCGTAGCCTTCGGATTCTGCACCATCCCCGCCGGCACCGAGACCGCGTTCGCAGGCATGTATGCCACCTCCAAGGTGATGTACGCCATCAAGAATATCCTCAACATCGGCACCTTCATCATCCTCATCCAGTCGCTCAAATGGGCCAACTCGGACTTCGTCGCCATACGCCGCGGCGAGTTCTACGAGCTCATCATGCTGACGCTCCTGGGCATGTATCTGATGATTTCGAGCCGACACTTCCTCATGTTCATCATCGGTCTGGAGACCGCGTCGCTCCCCCTGTGCGCCCTGGTCGCCTTCAACAAGAACCGCTACGAGAGCCACGAGGCAGCCATCAAGTATGTGCTGACCGCCGTGTTCTCCTCGGCCATCCTGCTCATGGGCCTCAGCTACGTCTACGGCCTCTGCGGGTCGCTCTACTATGACAACATCGCCCTCGCCGCATCCTCGAACATGGGTGTGATGATGGTCATCGGCCTCGCCTTCGTGATGGCCGGCTTCGGCTTCAAGATTTCGCTCGTGCCCTTCCACCTCTGGACCGCCGACGTCTACCAGGGTGCCCCCACCCCCGTGACCTCATACCTCTCGGTCATCTCCAAGGGCTCGGCCGCCTTCGCCTTCCTCGTGGTGCTCACCGAGGTCTTCGGCGCCCTCTGGGCCGACGCATGGGAGTGGATGCTCTACGCACTCATCATCCTCACCATCACCGTGGGCAACCTCTTCGCCATGCGCCAGACCAACATGAAGCGCTTCCTCGCCTTCTCCTCCATCTCCCAGGCCGGCTACATCATGCTCGCCATTGTGGGCGACAATGCGATGGGCATCTCGGCGCTCATGTTCTACGTCCTCGTCTACGTGTTCTCGAACCTCGCTGCCTTCGGCGTCATCGGAGCCATCGAGAACGCCACCGGCAAGGTCGACATGACCGACTACAACGGCCTCTACTCGACCAATCCCCGCCTGTCGTTCACGATGATGCTTGCGATGTTCTCCCTCGCCGGCAGCCCCCCCTTCGCAGGATTCTTCTCGAAGTTCTTCGTGTTCACCTCGACACTCAGCGACGGAGCCTCGACGGCGCTCTACGTACTGGTGCTCATCGCCCTCATCAACACCATCATCTCGCTCTACTACTACCTGCTCGTTGTGAAGGCCATGTTCATCAACCCCTCTGACAACTCCATCGCCACATTCCGCTCGGCATGTTCGGAGCGTCTCGGCATGTGGGTATGCGTGGCCGGCATCATCGGCCTCGGCATCGTCAGCTACTTCTACGACTACCTCCTCACGGTTGTCGGATAAATCCACTGACCAATACGAATATCCCCCATCTCCGGCCGCAGGCGCCTTCCCGGCCGCTCTGCGGCCGGAGATGATTTTAATAAGCAACTCCCAACCAATGACATCCCCCATAGGCGTCTTTGACTCAGGCTACGGAGGCCTCACCATCCTCAAAGAGATCCGCAAGGAGCTCCCCCAGTACGACTATCTCTATCTCGGCGACAATGCCCGCGCCCCCTACGGCACGCGCTCGTTCGACGTCGTGTACGAGTTCACGCTCCAAGCCGTCAAGCATCTCTTCGAGGCCGGGTGCAAGCTCGTGATACTCGCCTGCAACACCGCCTCGGCCAAGGCCCTCCGCACCATCCAGCAGAAGGACCTCCCCGAACTCGATCCCACGCGCCGCGTCCTCGGCGTGGTCATCCCAACGGTCGAGAGCCTCGGCGAGATTTCGAAGACCGGCAACATCGGCGTCCTCGGCACACCCGGTACCATCTCGTCGGGCACTTACGACATCGAGATAGCCAAGTTCTTCCCCCGCTTCCGCACCGTCTCCGAGGCTTGTCCGATGTGGGTGCCCCTGGTCGAGAACCGCGAGTATGACCAGCCCGGGGCCGACTACTTTGTACACAAGTACGTCGAGGCTCTCTTCGACGAGGAGCCCGAGATCGACACCATCGTCCTCGGCTGCACCCACTATCCCCTCCTGCTCGACAAGATCGAGGCCGAAGTAGCCGGGCGTGCGACCGTCGTCACACAGGGCGCACTCGTGGCCCGCAGCCTTCGCGACTATCTCGAACGCCATCCCGAGATGGCCGAGAGATGCTCGAAAGGTGGCGAGGTCAAGTATCTCACCACCGAGAATCCCTCGAAGTTCTCCGAGCTCGCCACCCTCTTCATGGCCGAACCGGTCTCGGCAGAGCGCACTGAGCTCGTCTGACACCGAAGCCCTCCAAACCTAAGCATCCATACGCCGAAAACTTCCCAACCAAGCCACATGACCATCCCCACGTTCAAGATCCGTGCCCTCGCTTTCTCGGCGGTCGCCGCCGTATCGTGTCTCATGGGCTCGTGCGACGACTATGACGGCTCCTCGGTCGAGGAGGTCGGCCGCGTGGCCGTATCGCTCGACTGGGAACGCCACCTGCTCACCCCCGACGGGCCCCCGCCCGACATCCTACTCCCCCGCGCCCCCCCCGCCGGCGAGGGGAGCCTCACTATGGGGGAGCGCGACGGAGACCTCTCCCATACGTGGGAGAAGTTCAGCGAGTTCCCGCAGGGTGACATCTTCCTCACGGGACGCTACCGCCTCACGGCCGTATGGGGCAATCCAGACACCGAGGGCTACGAGCAACCCGCATACACGGGCGAACTCGACTTCGACATTCTCCCGGACCGCCGCGTGGATGTCACCGTGCCGATGACCGCCGCCCACACCTTCTTCAACACCCCCTTCGAGCCGTCGTCCGACCCCTCGGGGCTCTCAGTCACCGCGCTCGAAGCCCACACCCCCGGCGGAGTGTTCCACGACCTCACCGCAGCCCTCTCCGAGCCCGCGGGCGAGTATCTGTGCCTCCACCCCGGGCCCACCTCGATTTTCGCGACCGTCAGCCCCGGCAGCGGGCTCAGCCCCGTGCGCATCGAGGCCCTCACACTCCCTTCGACCACTCCCGGCGCACTCTACACGGTCACAGTCGAGCTTACAGGCGATGGTGACGGCGCACGCCTGACCGTCGGCGCCGGCGGACGGCAGAACAGTATCGACCTCACCCGCGACCTACTCTCGGGAGCCTCTCCTACCCTCAACCCCTCGTGGAACCAGGCCGAGACCTATGAGATCGCCGAGGGTGAGTATGGTGCCGAGCCGTTCACCGTTGCTGTCACCCCCGGCGCACGCCCCCTGCGTGCGGTCAATCTCTCCGTGACCTCGACGTACCTCACCACCGACCTCGGATTCCCTGCCGAGGTCAACCTGCTCGCCCCGATCCCCTCGCAGGAGACGATGTTGGCCGAGATGAACCTCGACAAGCGCCTCACACCCGACCGCGGCGGCATCATAGACCTCTCCGAGATTGTATCACGCCTCGTCTACCTCAATGAGCGCTGTGCCCTGTCGACCTTCACCGTCGAGGCGGTCGACGATGCCGGCATCTCGGCCGAAATCGCCGAGATCAAGGTCCGGACCCTCCCCGTGGAGCTCGATGTCACCGTCCCCGAGCCATCGGTGATATGCGTCGACCGCGCCAAGCTCCATATCGTCTGCCCCGCATCGAACTTCGCATCGAACCTCACCATCGGCGTGAAGGAGAAGGGCACCAAGGAGTTCACCGAAGTTCCCTTTGTGGTCGAGCCGCACGGCAATGACGCGTACGACGTCCGCTTCGATGTTCCCTCGGGCACCGAGCCTGTCGAGGTCTGTGTCTACTACTGTGACGAGGTCCGCACCCATGTCACGGTCGAGCGCGTGATGCCCGATTTCGAGGTCAAGGTCGACCCCTATGCGAGCATGGCCGAACTGAAAATCGTTCCCGCCGACCCCACGCTCACCGAGGCCATCACCGAGCGCCTCCTCATCCGCATCAACGGCAACGACGCACCCCTCTACTCGCGCCGCCCGAAGGATGGCATACTCACCGTCATCGGCCTCCAGCCCTCGACGGAGTACACCATACAGACCACACTCGTGAGCGGCCCCGACGCCCCACTCACCCCGAAGGTCACCATCGAGACCGAGCCTGCACGCCAGCTCCCCAACTGCGACTTCGAGGACCCGCGCCCCGGCCCGCGCTACGAGCATCTCCCCTCGGGCGGACGCTACTCGCAGACGACGGTCGAGATATTCAACTGGCAGCACCACACCGACATCAGCGAGGAGGTGCCCGCGGGGTGGGCCAACACCAACTCTAAGACCTTCAACAAGCAGTCGCGCAACCACAATACCTGGTATATGCAGCCGAGCGTGGCGCTGACGCGTAAGTTCGCGTTCACCAATGCCTACTCGGTACGCATCTCCTCCGTGGCCTTCGACCTCGACGGCGAGGAGATTCCGGACTATGCCCAGACCGGGCAGCCATTCCTCGACTACTCGCCCATCGTGCCCCACATCGCCCACCGCGCCGCAGGACGCCTCTTCATCGGCACATACTCGTTCGACTACAAGACACTCGCCGAGGTCTATGACGAGGGGATGGCGTGGAACAGCCGCCCGCAGTCGATGAGCGGACGATACCGCTTCATCCCCACCGACGCCAACCGCTCGGCCTCGGGCCTCGCCCGCATCGAGGTGCTCGGCATGGTCGACGGCAAGGAGACGGTCATCGCGGGCGCACGCCAGCTGCTGACCCTCGCCTCGGACTTCACCACATTCAACATCCCGCTCGAATACAATCACTTCGGCGTGAAGGCCACGCGCATCAAGGTGATGTTTGCCTCCTCGGCCGACATCGGGACCATCGCCGAGGAGACCGCCGCTATCGTCACCCTCCCCGACCCCAAGACCGCGACTTCGACGGGTGGCCAGCTCTGGATAGACAACATCACCCTGGGATACTGACCCGACCTCTCCAACCCTACCTAACCGAACCAAAACCATCAAAATGTCGCCAAGACTACCGAATAAACTGAGAGTGCTGCTCGCGGCCCTGGCCGTGACCCTCGGCTGCGCCCTCCCGGCCACGGCCCAGGAGCAGTTCAGCCGCGGGCTCGAACAGATTTCATTCATCCCCAAGGGACAATGGATCACGGGCCTCAACGTGAGCTACACGCAGAGCGACTTCAAGAACTACAAGTTCCTCATCATCGAGAACCTCGCGGGGGATACGTACAGCTTCAAGCTCAGCCCGATGCTCCTCTACGCCTTCCGCGACAATCTGGCGGCAGGCGGACGCGTCAACTACCGCCGCTCGCGCACACGCCTCGACGGCGCCGACGTCGTGCTCGACGCCGAGACCTCGTACGCGCCCGGAACGCTCTATGCCATCAGCCACAGCTACTCGGGCACGGCGGCGTTCCGCAACTATATCTCGCTCGGCCACTCGATGCGCTTCGGATTCTTCAACGAGGTCCAGTTCTCGGTAGGGGGCGGCCAGTCGAAGATCGTCAACGGCGAGGGGGTCGACCTCAGCGGCACCTACGCCCGCAGCCTCTCGGTCGACGTGGGCCTCACGCCGGGCATGATCATGTTCCTCAACAACTACTCGGCCATCGAGGTCAGTGTCGGCGTACTCGGTTTCAGCTACGACCACACCCATGCCATCACCGACCGGATATATGTGGCCGACTTCGCAAGCAAGAGTGCCAACTTCAAGATCAATCTGTTCTCCATCTCGTTTGGAGCCGTATTCTACCTCTAACCCCCGTCAGAAATGAGACTCATGCAATCCTCCGCCCTCGCCCGAATCCTCGGCGCACTCCTCGCGGCCATGACCTTCTCCGGGGGCCACGCAGCCGTCCCGGTACTCACTGATTCGATCGTGTCCGCGGCCACGATGGTCGACTCGGTCACCACCACGACCACCGTCACAACCACGACCAAGACCATATACCACCGCACCCCAGTGGTCGTGCGCGACACGGTCATCCGCTATGTCCCCGTCGAGGTTCCCGCCCAGGGGCGCGCCTCGGCTACCCTCCCCGACATGGAGGCTGACGCCTACACCTCACCCGCCGCGATGGTCTACACAGACTCGCTCAACGGCCACCCCCTAAACGACAAAGGAAAAATGGTCCTGGCCGAGATAGACCCTGCCCTACTCTCGCAGCGCGTGATTGTCGGGGCTGACACGGTCTCCATCATCCTCCCCGAGCGCAACTACGGTCGCTATGACCGAGGGCTCTTCAACTTCCTCTTCATCCCGCGCGGCCAGTGGATGTTCGGGCTCACCGCGAGCTACGGCGAGTTCAACTCACAGGACATCCAAATGCTGTCCATACTGAAAGACTTCACCTTCAAGGGCAAGATGTATTCCGTGAAGCCCTATTTCAGCTACTTCTTCCGCAACAACCAGTCGATGGGTATGCGGTTCGAGTACTCGCGCGGGGCCGCGGACCTCGGGGGGCTCTCGTTCGACTTCGACGACGACCTCCGCTTCTCGATCAGCGACGTCTCCTACTACTCGCCGATGTACACCGCCTCGTTATTATACATCAACTATGTG
>CAMWXQ010000024.1 GCA_947178235.1 uncultured Muribaculaceae bacterium | reverse complement strand
CAAGCACATCGACTTCCCCAACAGGTTTGCCGACGAGCCCAAGCGGAGGTAGCTTGATTGGAACGATTCTTGCGAATCTCCCTTTTTTTCATTACTTTTGCATCCTCAATACCGAAACTACGATGATCGACAAGATAAATGCCATCAAAGCCGAAGTCGAGGGGCTCACAGCCTCGAACCTCCAAGAAGTGGAGGAGCTTCGCATCAAATATCTGAGCAAGAAGGGTGAGGTGAGCGCCCTCATGCAGGAATTCCGCACCGTCCCCGCCGAGCAGAAGCGCGAGCTCGGCCAGCAGCTCAATATCCTCAAAGAGGCCGTGACCGCCAAGCTCGCCGCACTGCGCGAGACGCTCGAAAACACCGACACCGTCGACACCGACCTCGACCTCACCCGCACGGCAGCCCCGATGCCCCTGGGCACACGCCATCCCCTCTCGCTTGTGCGCGAGGAGATCATCTCCATCTTCTCGCGCCTCGGCTTCACCATCGCCGAGGGGCCCGAGGTCGAGGATGACTGGCACGTATTCTCGGCACTCAACTTTGCCGACGACCACCCCGCGCGCGACATGCAGGACACCTTCTTCATCCAGCGCCACCCCGACGTGCTGCTGCGCACCCACACCTCCTCCGTACAGGTGAGGGTCATGGAGAAGACCCAGCCCCCGATCCGTGTCCTCTGCCCCGGCCGCGTGTTCCGCAACGAGGCCATCTCGGCGCGCGCCCACTGCTTCTTCCACCAGATCGAGGGCCTATACGTCGACGAGAATGTCTCCTTCGCCGACCTGCGCCAGGCTCTGCTCTACTTTGCCCGCGAGATGTTCAGCCCCGACACCAAGATCCGCCTGCGCCCGAGCTACTTCCCCTTCACCGAGCCGTCGGCCGAGATGGACATCTCGTGCAACCTCTGCGGCGGCAAGGGTTGCAGCTTCTGCAAGCACACCGGTTGGGTCGAGATCCTCGGCTGCGGCATGGTCGACCCCAATGTCCTCGAAGCGAGCGGAATCGACTCGAAGCGCTACTCGGGCTATGCCTTCGGCATGGGTGTCGAGCGTATCACCAACCTCAAATATCAGGTCAAGGACCTCCGCCTCTTCTCCGAGAACGACGTCCGATTCCTGCGCCAGTTCAAGGCAGCACACTGATAATTAAGAATTAGGAATTAAGAATTATGAATTAAGCTCATTATAAGACGTATAAGATTTATATGGCTTACAAGGCATATAAGATGATACAAATTCATAATTCTTAATTCATAACTCATAATTTTCGATTTCATGACACTGAAGGAACGCTATGCCCGTGTGTTGGAGTGGTTTGCCGAGGCGATGTCCGTCGCAGAGACCGAACTCCACTTCGAGAATCCCTACCAGCTCCTCGTGGCGGTGATTCTCTCGGCCCAGTGTACCGACAAGCGTGTCAATATCGTGACCCCGCCTCTGTTCGAGGCCTTCCCCACACCCGAGGCGCTCGCCGCGGCCTCGGAAGAAGAAATTTTCCCCTATATCCGCAGCGTCTCATACCCGAACAACAAGACCCGCTCGCTCAGCGGCATGGCCCGCAGGCTCGTGGATGAGTTCGGGGGCGAGGTGCCGTCGGACATAGACTCGCTCATGAGCCTCCCGGGCGTAGGGCGCAAGACGGCCAACGTCATCCTCTCGGTGGTATTCAACCGCGCCGCCATGGCCGTCGACACCCACGTCTTCCGCGTCAGCGAGCGCATCGGCCTCACCACGGGGAGCAAGACCCCGCTGGCCACCGAGAAGACTCTCATGCGCCACATCCCCGAAGAGATTGTGCCCAAGGCGCACCACTGGCTCATCCTGCACGGGCGGTATGTCTGCAAGGCGCGCCGCCCCGACTGCCTCAACTGCGGACTCCGTCCCGTATGCCGCTACTACCAGAAAACCACCAAAGACTCAGCCGCGAAAGAGACCAAATGACCCTCAGCCGAGCCGTCCGCACCATAGTCGTGCTCGCCGCCATCCTCCTCGGGGTGGCCGAGAGCTGCATGGGTGCGCCCTACCGTGCGCGGCGGCGCGTCTTCGGGCCCGACCATCCCGTTGCGCGCAGCCATATCTCCAATGTACAGCAGGACCCCGTTGGGCTCATGTGGTTCGCTACATGGGACGGCCTCTTGCGCTTCGACGGTATCAACTCGCATACATTCCGCCCGATAGCCCTCTCGGACGGGGCCATCACATCCAACCGCATCTACAACATCCGCTTCGACAAGGCAGGGAAGGTGTGGTGCGTCTCGTCGGACAACAGGCTCTTCACCTTCGACACCCGTACCCAGCACTTCGAAGATCTCCTCTCCGCAGACTCGCTCCTCTCCGAGATGAGGGTCAAGAAGCTGATGCCGCTCCGCAACGGCGCCGTATGGGTGCTCCTGCGCGACGGCAGGGCGGTGAGGTACGGCGAGGAGGGTCGCACGATCTCGCCCGTCGAGGGTGTGCGCATCGTCACGCTCCACGAGGAGTCGGACGAGTGGGTCATCGGCGACCGCGAGGCACGCAACCATACGCGGGGCTACTCGGTGCCGGGCAAATGGTTCAACGTATTCATCATCAATGGCCGTACCGTCCTCGTCGGGCGTGACGGCAGTGTGGCCGAGTTCGACCGCCACGGCGCCGCGGGGCGCAGGTTCGACCCTGTCGGAATCCCTGGTGTCAAGGTCAACCATACGCTGCGTGTGGCCGACTGCGTGGTCATCGCCACGGACAAGGGTATCTTCGGGGTCAATCTCCTCGACGGACGTATGTTCCGCTACTCGACCCACCCCGCCACATATCTCTACAAGGACTCGCGGGGCCGCGCATGGGGCTTCGGCGAGCCCGGGCGCGTGACGCTCATGGATGACCCCGACGAGGGCGGGGCCACCGAACTCCATACGCTCCCCGCACCCCTGCCCAAGGAGAGCAAGGAGCAGCACATGGCGATGGAGGATGCCGCGGGCAATGTCATCGTCATGCCGCGCGGGGGTATCCTCTCGCGCTACAATCCCGTCACCATGCAGCTCGACCCGTGCGAGGTGTCGGACGCAGCGGGGAATATCGGACACTATGCCCCGGCCGAAATCAAGAAGTCGCTCGTGGATCATGACCGCAACCTCTGGGTCTTCCACCAGGGTGGCGCAGACTGCATAACCTTCATGCCCGAAGGTTTCGAGTACCTCCCGAATCCCTCGGGCGCCGAGATCCGCGCACTGATGGCCGACCGCCACGGACGCCTGTGGACTGCCGACCGCGACAATCTCCTGCGTGTCGGCGAGGAGGGTTGGGTGTCCCCGTCGGGCAATCTTTCGACCACCCCTGTCCCGCTCACCTCGCGCCCCGTATATGTACTCGGCCAGGCTCCCGACGGGAGTGTGTGGGCCGGAACAAAGGGGGATGGGCTCTATATCCTCACCCCGCGCACGGCGGCCAGGGGATTCGACATCGCCCACTATCTGCACGACTCCGCGGACCCGCACTCCCTGAGGTCCGACACCATCTATGACATCCGCTTCGTGCGCGATGGCTCGGCGTGGCTCGGCTCCTACGGGGGCGGTCTGTCACAGGCGCATCCTGCGGCGGGCGGAATGAACTTTGTCCAGACACCGGGTCAACCCGCGGGGATGAAAATCCGATCCATAGCCGAGGTCGGCAAGGCTCTGGTGCTATCCACTGCCGAGGGGCTCACTGTGCTCGACCTCGCAGACGGGCGATTCCGCACCGCGACCTACTCGTCGGCCCCCGACGGGCTCAATGGCAATGATATAATGGGCTTCGCCACCGTCGCCGACAGCGCATATGTCTGCGTGTTCGGGGGCGGCCTCTCGCGTCTGCCCGTATCGACACTCACCGACGCTGCGCTCAGCTTCACACCTATCCCCCTGTCGGCCGAGGCGACATCGAGCCGCATGAAGGGGATGGCCTGTGACGGACGGCGCCTCTGGATCACGGGCGAGCACTCGCTCACAGGCTACGACACAGCCTCGGGCCGCTGCATCAACTTTGGCTCGGACAGCTTCGGGGCTCAGTTCGCACTCACCGAGGCCGCCCCGGCCATCATGGGGGACACCATCTATATCGGTGCCTCGTCGGGAGTGCTGAGGTTCATACCCTCGCTGCTCAATTTCTCGCCCAAGGACCGCCGCATAGCCCTCACGGGCATACGGTTCCGCAATACGGCGGACATCACCCCCCTCGACAATCCCGATACGCTCACGATCGACCCTGCGCACCGCAGTTTCACGCTCTGTATCTCGGCCATGGAGTATGACGGGACGGATACCTCGCGCTTCCGCTACCGTCTCGAAGGCGAGGACGAGTGGAGCTATACCGAGGGACCTCAGCCGACCGTGGCGTTCGACAACATCAACCCCGGCGAGCACACCCTGCTCATCGAGGTCACCGACCGGGACGGCAACTGGCAGGCCGCGGGTCGCCGACTGGTACTCGACGTGACGCCGAGGACCACCGAGCGCCTGTGGTTCCGTCTGCTGATGGCTCTCCTGGCCGCGGGATTCGTGGCCGCACTCATCTGGAACATCATCTATCTGCGCCGTATGCGCACCCTCACCCAGAACAAGTACTCGCTGCTCATGTCCGCCGACAGGATCCATGCCGACTTCGGCATGACGTCGGGCGCGACACCTCCGCGCGACGAGAAGGAGACCCGCCAGCGTGAGTTCATGGAGAAGTGTACGTCCTTCGTGATAGAGAATGTATCGAACCCCGACCTCGTGGTCGAAGACCTCGCGCGCCATCTGGGGATGAGCCGCACTGCCCTCTACGGGATGATGAGGGAGGTCGCAGGGGTCACCCCCGTCGACTTCATCAAGCAGGTGCGCATCAAACAGGCCCTGCGTCTGCTCGACCGTGGGGGCAAGTCGATCTCCGAGGTCGCATACGCCGTGGGATTCTCCGATCCCAAGTATTTCTCGCGTTGCTTCAAGGCCGAAATGGATATGACGCCAACCCAGTATGTGGATTGGCGTCACGTCCAAGAGAATCAATAGTGTGTTTTCGAGGGTCTGTATCTATCTATAATATCTGTCTATGTTCAGTAAGCAGCTTTGAGTGTCATTGTTTCTGTGGCCGAGCTCACGGAGATGATGACCGCGCCGTTGTACCCTGCGAGGTTGACGGCTGTGGTGGCTCCCGCGAAGCTGTGCGCTGCGATGAGGCGCCCGGCGATGTCGTGGATTCGGAGGATGAACTGTTCGTCGGCCGAGGCTCCGCGGACGGTGACGAGGCGGAGACCCGAGCGGGTCGAGGTGAGTTCGAGTTTGCGGCCCGAGGGGGAGAGGGTGACGTCGGTGATGCCCGAGAGGGGTTCGCCTGTCTCGAAGCATCCGAGGTCGGGTGCGAGGCCGTTGAAGAGGATACCCTCGGCGGCATGGTGCTGGCCGTCGAACGGAATCACCTCCGAGCCCTTGTCGATGAGCTTGTCATTGCCGGGACGGATGCGCATGAAGTCGAGCACCGGGAGCGAGCCGTCGGCGTTGCGCGGGGCGGTGGTGTCCTTCCAGTCGACGCTCACATAGTCCGCAGGGAGGGTGTTGAGGTCACAGGTGACCAGTTCGCCCTTGACGGAGTGGGGTGCGTAGTCCGACTTGTTGCGGTCTGCGATGCCGTCGCTGACGGCCACGCAGTTGGTGAGGCGGATGATGTGCCCCGAGGCGACAGGCTCGTCGATGCGGTATGTGTAGCGGCTCTTCGAGGAGGTGTCCTTGGCCGAGTATCCGGTGCAGTTGTTCAGAATCATGTGGCCTGTGTTATGGTTCTGGTCGAAGCCCTTGTTGACGTTCTCGAAGGCGAGGCATCGGTTCATGATCACGTTGTTGCGTCCCTCGTTGCTGCCCATCTTGAATCCGTTGCCGTTCCCCTTGCTCGCGGTGCCGTCTTCGAGGATGCCGTTGCGGAAGGCCCAGCAGTATTCGAGCGTGGTGGTGATGTCGTCGGGGAAGCCACCCTCTTTCTTGATGAACTGGTCCCAGCCGTCGTCGCTGTTCTGCCATGCGCGGCATCCGTAGAAGTAGTTGCCGTCGCCGTGTGAGATCTTGACGGCGAACCCGTCGGCGTCACCGTGGTCGGGGTCGGTGTTGTAGTATGCGTCACAGTTGACGACCTTGTTGAAGGATGCGAGGTTCTTCATTTGCAGGCCCGTGTCGGCGTTGCGGACAAAGGCGCAGTTCTCGATGAGGTTGTCGTGTCCCTGCTCGGTGTTGGCTGCGATGTCGGTGTACGAGCCTCCCGAGGGCTTGTTGCGCTCGATGAGGAGGCCGTTGTCGCCCGCATTGATGATGTCGAGGCCGTAGTAGTGCCAGTAGCTGCCCGTGTGGCGGATGCCCTGGTTGGCTGCGTCCACGGCCTGTTGGCCGAAGTCGAGCACGGCACGTCCGCCGAGCGAGTGGAGGGCTATCATGCCGCTCCCCTTCTGGCCGATGACGCCGATGTTGACGCGCTCGGCATACTTGTACGTGCCGGCCATCATATATATGGTGTCGCCGGGTTGTACGCGGTCGACGGCCTTCTGCAACGAGTAGTATGGTGCGCCCTGCGACCCGTCGGCGGTGGCGTCATTGCCCTCGGGCGAGCAGTAATATACGTTGTGGGGGTACTCGGGGAGTACGATCGAGCCTGTGGTGAAGACCACCTCGTCGCCATAGGCAGTGCCGCGGCCATTGGTGGCGTAGGCGCGGATGTGCCACGATGTCTCGGGGGCGAGGGTGAGGTAGACCGAGTATGAGCCGTCGGTCTCCGAGGGGTAGCCGATCACTTTCTTCCCGTCGACGGTAGGCTCGGCTGCGGTGCCCCAGCATACACCCGCTTCGGTGACGGGGAGGCCGCCGTGGTCGGCGACACGGGCGTCGACACGCAGCACGAACGCGGTCTCGTCGCTGCGGGTCTCGTCGATCTCGGCGTCACCGGTGATGACGGTGGGTATCGAGGGGTCGAGGGTGGTGAATGTGAGCGTCTCGCCGTATGCCACGCCCGCGAGGGTCAGTGCATAGGCACGGGCCTGTATGGGTGTCCCTGCGGGGAGACCCGTGAGTGTGGCGGTGAAGTCGGTGGCGGTCTCGGCCGTTACGGTGGCCGAGGAGAGTGTCGGGGTTCCCTCGGTCGACCAGCAGAAGCCGCAACCCACGAGGGGACGGTCGCCGGGCGAGGTCACGGAGCCCGAGAGTGTGGCCGAGGACGAGGTGATGCCGTCGGCGGCGAGCGTGGCTACGGTCGCGGGTGTGCCTTGGGGGAAGGCGGTGACGCAGAGGTTGTCGATGTCGGCGTCGCTCGAACTCTCGTTGGCGAGTTTCAGTCGATTGACATCCTTGTCGTTGATGAGGACGCTGTTGTGTACATCCGAGGTTATGTCGGCGGCGCGCTCCCATGTCTCGCCCCCGTCACGCGAGGTGTAGAGCGTGAGCTTGCGCGAGCCGCGTCCCTCGTCGAATGTGACTTCCACGACACCCTGTGCGAGCACGGGAGTGACGACGTAGGATCCGTTCTTTGTCATGCGCAGTCCGCAGGCCGATGCGTCGGGGATGTACGAGGCATTGGTGTTGCGGTATGCGAGGCAATATTTCCACTCCCCCTGTCCCGGGATGTCGAATGTAGCTTCGGTCTCCGACTTGGAGCCGGGGTACTGCGAGCGGTCCTCGAAGTCCTGGGTGAAGTAGGGGAGGCGCAGGTCTGTGGCGTATGCCGTGCCCTCGGCGTCGGTGCCGTCGGGTTTGGTGATGAGGATGTCGTCGAGGTAGATTCCGCCGTTCGAGGTCGTGCGGAAGCGTACATAGCGGGCCTCGGTGTCACCGACGGCGGCCACATGGCGGGTCCAGTCCGCCGTGAGCTTATAGGTCTCGCAGTCGGTCCAGGTCTGCCCGTCGCGCGAGGCCTCGACGTGCATCTCGCGGTTGGTGTCATGTACATAATATATCACATACCCCGCACCCTCGGCGAGCATGGGGGACATGAGTCCGTCCTTGGCCGAGAAGTAGAGGCTGCGGGCTCCACCGTGGGCCTGGTCGGCCGATGACTGGTTCTTGTTTGTGGTCCATGTGCCTGTGGCCGAGGTCACTGTAGCGGGCTTGTTGGCCTGCCACTCATCCCCCTCGAATCCTTCGGGGAGATAGGTGTAACCTTGTGCCGGTACCTGTGCCGAAGCGCAGAGCAGCAGGGCGATGGTGGTGGATATGGTCTTCATTTTTTTCAATTCTTAATTTTAACCGCTTTCCCGTCGGCGACCTTGATGAGGATGCCGTGGGCGGTGGGGGCAACGCGGTGCCCTTGGAGGTCATAGTAGGCTGCCTCGTCCGATGAGGTGGTGATCACCTCGGCGAGACCGCTGAGGTCATTGAAACTCTCTTCGCCTTGGACGCCGAGGAGCTTCGAGGTATAGTCGAGTATGGCCTGTTTGAGGGGTTTGTTGACATCGTGGTTCTCATCGTCGACCGAGTTGTCGAACTGCCACTTGAAGTCTCCGCCCTCCTGTCGGCCGGCCCAGCCTGTAACCTTTGCGGGGATGTCGGCGGGTGCGTCGGGAGTGGATACATACATGTCGGGGGCGGTGTCGAAGTTGTTGTAGGCCCACTTGCCCTTGACCGACACGAACGTCTCGGGGACAACCTCGTTGCGCGCCGATGCGAGGTAGGCGTCGAACTGGGTGGCGTGGACGGTGTGCCATACGGGAATCTGATTCTCGTTGGTGAAGAGGTTGTCGTAGGCCTTGGTCATGCCGCCGTTCTGCCCCGAGAATGTGCCTTTGAGAGTATAGGTGCCTGTCTTCGAGTCGTAGGCGTCGGTGCCCTGCCCAGAGATCATGAGGGGGCGCTTGCAGTTGCGGAAGTAGTTACCCTCGACAAATGCGTTGCTCTCAGTGGTGTTGCCGATCGAGTAGACCGGGACGCCGTCATAGTAGTTGTTGTAGACGTGGGCTGTGGTATAGTGCAGTCGGGGACAGCGCGAGTCTGTGTGGTCGAACCAGTTGTGGTGGTAGGTGATGAGCAGATTGACATCCTCGCCCGTGGTGCCGCCGCAGCCCATGACCTTGCCCGAGTCGAAGAAGTGGTTGTAGGCGATGGATATGCGGGTCGATCGATACTTCATGTCGATGGAGCCGTCCCCCTTGACCTGGTCGGCGTCGTGGCCGGGCTTGCCATAGAAGAAGTCGATGTTGTGGAGCCAGATATTGGTGTTGTCGGTGTCCATCGAGATGGCGTCGTCGCCGAAGAGCATGATGCCGAGGTTGCGGATCTCGATGTTGTGGGCGCGCTTGAAGCAGATTCCGTAGCCGTAGAGCGTGGCGTCCGACCCTATTCCTTCGAGAGTGATGTTCTCGATGAGGCGGGAGGAGTTGTTCGAGCCTTGGAAGTTGATGTAGTTGCCGTCTTTGAGGCCCACGAAGTCGTTCTCGGTCACGGCGCCGATCATGCGG
>CAMWXQ010000023.1 GCA_947178235.1 uncultured Muribaculaceae bacterium | reverse complement strand
CGGGTTTTTATTACTATAAAAGAGACCGTCTAACTTTGGTTGTTAGACGGCCTCTTTACTCTTTATCAATCTTTTCCTGCATATGTTCGCAGTAATTACAGAGACCTCCATTGTCAAGTGCGGCAAGCATTTCACACCAAGGGATAGAACAACCACATCTTGTGCACTCATCTACTGAATTATTCTCAATCATTTTGTCAAAGACGTACTTCTGCTTGTCAGATAGGACTTCATAACCTTTGTCTAAATACAATTTGGTAATATCTTCTTCCTTTGGCTCCAATCTGCCAGAAGATATTAACTCTTCTAAGAAGCCATCAAAATCTTCTTCGTTGTATCTTATATTATCCATAACTAAATAATTTATACAATCGCAAAGTTAGCAAAACTTTTTGGATTGAGCAAGAGTTAAAATGATTTATTTATACAAAGTTAATAAAATTAGTTAGAGAGACGAAGACATATGAGCATGCAATCTATTTTAGATGAAAATGCGCTTTATTAGCGCACCATACATATCTCCACGTTCGGTGTGGAACCATCCTTTCCACACAATGACTTCGTAATATGAAGCCATGTATTCTATGATACGATTGCTTGCTCATATATCTTCGTTTTTTCTACCTTATAACAGGTAAGCATAAGTTTTCTGCTTGAAAGCAGAATTTTTACAAAGATTTAACTAATGAACGAGCAAAGCATAACAATAAGCTGGGATAACAATGCCGATGGCTACTCAGACATATTGGTTGTCGGAAATGTAGACGGAAGGACGCATTTCAGAGAAACTTTTTTATCTCTGGATAGAATACCACCCATATACGATATAAGCGAAAAGGAAACAAGCAGCAATAACACGGAAAGATCAGCTACGATTGCACTACTGTCTCCGATTATAGCGAGAATGCAGATGGCGGATAAAACAAGTGGACAACTTATATCCGAGCAAGAATATGACCTAAGATTCTCCTTTACGGATTTAGTAACGATACGCAAATTTGCTGAAATAGCAGGGATACGTTTCGATGAACGGAAATTCCGTAGTCGCAGGGAATTCAGAATGTATGTGCAATCGCTAATGAAAGAGGATAAAAGAAATTAGACATATTCAAATTACAACTTAAATATAGATATTATTCTATATCTAAGGCTACGTTTTTCTCTATTTTTAGCAATACGTTTTGCCATTTCTTCTGCTATTGCCTGAAGAATTTCTAAATCATCTATATCAAAATAATGAACTGATAATTTAGGTAGAGATAATTCAACATCATGTCTGGGCTTCCCATTTTTTAATGGCAAAACACGTTTTAAAACAACTTCTTCTTCATTTTTTTCTAAAACGTCAAATCCAATATTCTTGTTCTGATTCATATTATTATTTACCATTTCGTTTTACAAATAAATCGTATATGCCATCTGCCACCCCCTCCAGCATGGGTATATCGTAGCGTTTTTCATCAAATTTATTCGGATTATTACAATCGATACATATAAAGCCTTTTAATTTCTTCTTGCTTGTTTCATTTCCTTTAATTGGCACAATGGGAAATACCAATTCGCTCTGATACGGCAATATGCCATTTGGATAGCATTCTTTACTTGTGTTTTCATATTCGGTTGAATGAGGTATGTCGTTATTAACGTATGCCAAGTGCTTTTGATTACTTTTTAATATTTTTAGCACAATTTTTGTATATGCCGTATTTCCTATAATTGTATGTCGTAGATTTCGGTATTGTTCGGTATCTCTATTCTTATGATGACTATCTCTACATAAGTTTTTTAATTCTAATGTTTCCAATGAGGCATCCTCCGATATAGGAACTTTGATAGATACACAACAATTAGATTTTGTTTTTTTATCAAATATTGTTTTAAGAGCATCGCAAAAAGCGATCATAGTAGCAATAAACTCAATATCAGTTATTTCATTCTTTTTCCTCAATTGATGAATTTCCGCATATGCATCCTTTAAAATCACTATTGCATCACCCCAAATAGAATCTACATATACATTATGCCAGTATATTATCATTTGCCTTATTACTAAATACATAAAACGTATTGTCCATATTGCAATTATGATTCCTACCCCTATCAGTAATGATTTTATGACAGGTAATTCAAAAAAATTCTTTCCAAATAAAAGAATAGCGACAACACTTCCAGCCCCTCCGAGTATCCACCCCCAGAAAGGCCATTCTATTGTTGATTTCTTCAATATTGATGTAAGCATAAATTGAGTATACACTTTCAGAGTGCAAAGTTAGCAAAAAAATTCGTAACTTTGCGCTGTCTTTTATAGGACAACGTTTGAAGTAAAAAGAAAAGTGCCTCAACTCTTGTAAAATCGCCAATTTCACAAAGAATACACGAGGTACGGAGACAGCTCATGCGAAGTGGGCTGCCTATCCGTGCGTGTATTCAGGTGTTTGGCGATACCTACAAGAGTGCAAGGATAGCAGCCCGCTTTTCTATATATAACTCAGGTAATAAAATTTCTCCAACAATCGGCTGCATGAGGAGAGTAAACTCTTGTGAAAATCGCCTATGAATCCCAATGTGTTACTTGTGCTTATAGGGGTTGTTGTTCCGATTTTTATGGCAATCGGAGCATACGATACAGCGAAAAAGAAACATCGTAATCCCTGGCTGTGGTTTGTCAATTGTATATTGACAGGTTTTCTTGGGTTAATCGTAATCTGTTGTTCAAGAACCCTTGATTACAATGAGGAGTTGGACTATGTAGAAGAGTGGGATTTACTTGGATGGTTAACATTCCTACTCGGGTTAGTCTGGTTTGCTATAACATATAGTTATGGCTACTATGCAGCAAAAGCGTATCATGACAATATGATATTCGACGCTATGATGCAGTTCATGTGATTCCGATAGTCACAAAAACAATAGCCGATGTCCTCACGGATGTCGGCTATTTGCGTATTCTATAAATCCTTCGTAAATTCGCGGCGTGTTTGCAGCTCCACCGCAAAACAAATTGTTCAATTTATTAACTCTTTTAATTCTCAATTCAAAATGAACAAAGATCATCTTGCGACGGATTTAGAAACCTTATTCGTAGAGTTTATAACTGAGGAAAGAATACTTCGCTTAAATAAAGCTATTCAAATAGTCTATGGCGGAGAAATACCCCGTGGCACGATATATTCGGAGAATGGACGGTTAGTCCACGCAGTTGCGGGTTAATCACTTCTTTTTCTTCTTAGGGTTGTAGCGTAATATATCGTTCATCACCGCTCCAAAATCTACTGGCTGACCCATTGGCTTTTTTAATTCTTCAATGGGGCGGTCAAGTATTGCCAAATATTCTCTATCTTTCTTTTTCTTAGATTTCATTTTCCTGCTATTTGATTTTGGGTTACACGAATGTTTGTATTAGCAATAGCCATATCAAACCTCACATTGTTTGAAACGTTGCGCGTATTATAGCGGAAACAAAACTCATCAAAATACCGCTGCATATATTTCTTGCTAACCCAGTTGTATATTCCGTTGATTACCCTCTTGCAGAAATTACCCCAAAAGCCTTCAATGGAGTTTGTGTAGGCGTCACCGACAACATATAAGCCTTTGCCGTGGTCAACCATTTTCGTTGTATAGAGTTTTCGCACTGAATCATAGCCACACCATTCATCGGTAAAAAGTGTCGCGGTGCGCTTTACCGCTTTGAGGATAGGCGGTGTAAGGGATTTAACGGAAGTGTCCTTTACCACCTTGCAAATCACTCGTCCGCCACGTTCGAGCATACCGAGTACAGGAACCTTATCCCGAAAACTTCTACCCTGACTATTCTTGACCTTCTTATTAGCGTGTCGGTTTTTATTCTTACCTCCAACAAAGGTTTCATCCAGCTCAACTTCACCGTCTAACTTCTCCATATGAATGCTGTGGAATGTCCTACGAATTTTATGCAGGAGGAACCACGATGTTTTCAGCGTCACAGATATATCCTTTGCTAATTGGGTTGCCGAGATTGACTTCTTATGGTTGCAGATAAGATAGATAGCCATAAACCACTTGCGTAGAGGCAGCTTTGTTCCTTCAAATATCGTACCAATACACACGTTGAAATTCTTGCCTGTGTTCTTACACCGATAATTGCCATCACCACGGTGGTAAACTTTTGATGAAGGGTCAAAAGGCGACACTACTCCATTCTTCCAACGTTTACTTTCGAGGTAGGCGATGCAAGCCTCCTCATTAGGGAATGCTTCAAAGAAGTCATACAGCGAGTTAAATGCTCCAAAGTTAATAGTATCGTTCATTGCCCAACTTATTTGTTGGGTTTGTTAACTTTGGTGACAAATTTATTTTGGTAAGAAAACAAGTCTGAACGAATCGGTGTCGATTAGTTAGGAACCCATTCCGACACCACTATTACAGCCCATCCTCTATTAGGGATGAAACTCAAATAGGAGTATCGGAACTCCAAACGATAATTCTTTTTGTTCAATGTAGAAAGGTGTAGTTGGATTCATTCAGACTTGTTTTCCTATCTTATAACAAGGGATAAGAAATTAGAATGTTAAGTAATATCAACGACAAGGGTAATGTCGTATAAACTCACCTTTGCAAAATATGGAGCCCTGAGTTTAGTGAAAGTGAAATTTCTGGCTTGGGGTGGGAGTTTCGTGTTTTTTTTGTATCTTTGCGGACTAAAACCAGACGCTCTATGGACGGCAATAACCCTAAATGGACCGAGGTCGAGCACCTGCCCGAGTGGGACGAGGAGTTCTATCACGTCTATACCGCTAAGAAGCATGGCAAGTGGCTTATGCTCAAAACTCTGCGCCCTGAGTTCAAGGGGGTGCCGGAGTATGAGGAGATGATTGCCAAGGAGTTCGAGGTGCGGTACAATCTGGCGCATCCGCACATAATCATGATCAATGATTTCGAGGAGGTGCCCGAGCTGGGTATGTGCATCATTACGGATGATGTCTATGGCGACTCGCTCGCGAAGCTCATCCGCGAGGGTAAGGTCACGCACGAGCATATCACCAAACTGCATACGCAGCTGCTCGACGCCATCGACTATATCCAGGCCAATCACATCGAGCATCATCCGATCGATGCGTCGCGCGTGATCTTCACCGAGAATATCGGCAATCTCAAACTGATCGACGTGGGGTACAATCAGAAGCGTGTCCTGTCGAGCGACGATACCTCGCACGATATTCTCAACTACGGTGTGCTGCTCACCCAGGCGCTCGACGCCGTGGATCCCGAGGGTGCCGACCCGAAGCTGAGGATGCTGAGGCGCGTGGCGGCGGGCTGCACCACTCCGGACCCATCCAAGAGGTTCCGCAGTGTGAGCGGTGTGCGCCTGGCGCTGACCCCGCGCCGCGCCAATGTCGTGTATGTCGCGATCATCGCCTTCTTGCTCGCGATGATCGCTATACTCCTGTGGCTCAACTCGGCGAACCGTCCCGCGTCGGCCATCTCCGGCCCCGAGCCCGAGGCTGCGCTCATCCTTCATCATTCGTCTCCATCATCACCATTATACCCTGTCTGAAAACGTGGTCACAGTACGCCCGATAGCTCCCGTGAAGAAGGAGCTGAACGCTTATGTCAAGTTTCCCATCGATCTCTACCGGGACAATCCCTATTATGTGCCGCCGTTGATTTTCGACGACGTGAATACCCTGCTCCCCTCGAAGAATCCTGCACTGGACTTCTGCGAGGCGCAGTCGTTCATGGCCTACCGCGACGGTGAGCCCGTGGGACGCATCACGGCCATCATCAACCCGATGCTCAACGAGAAGACCGGCCGCAAGGAGGCCCGCTTCGGGTTCGTGGACTTCACGGACGACGCCGAGGCGGTGGACGCCCTCTTCGGAGCCGCCGAGGAGTGGGCCCGCGAGCGCGGGATGACGGAGATCATCGGCCCGATGGGTTTCTCGGACATGGACCACGAGGGTATGCTCGTGGAGGGGTTCGAGGAGATGGGTACGATGGCCACGATATACAATTACCCCTACTATCCCGAGCACATGGAGCGCATGGGCTACCGCAAGGATACGGACTGGATCGAATTCCGCCTGACCGTGCCCGACAAGGTGCCCGAGAAGATGACCCGCATTGCCGAGCTGGTGATGCGCAAGTACAATCTGCGCATCGTCAAGTACACCTCGCCCAAGAAGATCAAGGCCGACTACGGCCAGGCCCTCTTCGAGCTCATCAACGAGGCTTATGCCGATCTCTACGGCTACTCGACGCTGACCGAGAAGCAGATAGACTACTATGTGGATATGTACCTGGGGCTCGTGCGCCTCGACTATGTGAGCCTCGTGGTCGATGCCGACGACCGTCTCGTCGGGGTGGGCATATCGCTGCCGTCGCTGACAAAGGCGTTGCAGAAGAGCCGCGGGAGCCTCTTCCCCTTCGGGTGGTGGCATCTGCTGAGGGCCCTGCGCGGAAAGAACGATGTGGTCGACCTCATGCTCGTGGCCGTGCGTCCCGAGTACCAGTCCAAGGGTGTCAACTCGCTCTTCTTCTATGACCTTCTCAACCTCTATATCCGTGATGGAGTGAAGTTTGCGGAGAGCAACATCGAGCTCGAAGAGAACCTCCACGTCCAGTCGCAGTGGGACTACTTCGAGAAGCGTCAGCACCGCCGCCGCCGTGCCTACCGCAAGGGTCTCTGACCCCCTGCCGGAGGGCCCGGGCAATTTTATGTGTGGCACTTAGGGAGTTTCTCATAATTTTTTAGTAATTTTGCCCTCCCAAATACAATAACCATGACCATTGAAGAGTCCATGCACCATATAGTGGAGCGCGAGGCTGAGGCCCTGCGCGCCATTCCCTATTCTCATGAATATGACCGCGCGGTCGAGCTCATCCTCGAACACGTCCATCGTCGTGGGGGCAAGCTCATCACCGCCGGTATGGGTAAGGCCGGCCAGATAGCGATGAACATTGCGACCACCTTCTCGTCGACCGGCACCCCGGCTGTCAATCTCCACCCCTCCGATGCTCAGCACGGGGACATCGGTGTGATACAGCCCAACGACGTCATGCTCCTCATATCCAACTCGGGCCACACACGCGAGGTGTTGAAGCTCGTCGAACTCACCCGTGACATCTATCCCGACATACCGATGATCTCGATCGTCGGCATCCCCGACAGTGAACTTACGCGCGTCGTGGACGTTACACTCTTGACGGGCGGCGCTCCCGAGGTGTGCCCCCTGGGGCTCACCCCCACCACATCCACCACCGTGATGATGGTCATCGGGGACATCCTTGTGGTCAATGTCATGGAGGCCATCGGCTTCACCGCCAGCGACTATGCCAAACGCCACTATGGCGGCTATCTGGGCGTCAAGTCGCGCACCGAGGCTGAATAAAGGCCCCTCCCCACCACCCATCCCGGTCACTCGCCCGTCCCGCCGTCCCCACAGGGGGGACAACCTGAATGCATATCCATCCTCGATGCTGAGGACTCTTCAAATATATCCAGTATGAACAAGGTCATATATATCGGCGAGCTGACCCTCAACGTGTCACTCAATCCTGACGGCCGGGCCGAAACACGCATCGGCGACCGTCTCACGGGAGCCGCCATGCTCGACGGACGCATGGGTGTCCCGACTATCTTCGTAGGCGAGACCGGCGCCGACGCCGTCGGCGACCATATCGTGGATGCCTTGCAGAAGGCAGGGGTCGACACCACCTCGGTCGACCGCTTCACCGAGGGTGTCTCGGCCGTGCGCATCGACGCGGCCAATCCCGCCGGCAAACCCGCCGACGCCGTCATCCACTCGGCATATCCCCCCGAGGCGCTCAATCCCGTGTGGCCCCGCATCGACGAGGGCGACGTCGTGGTCTTCGGGTCGTACTGCGCCCTCGACCCGCGCAATCATGCCCGCGTGCTCGAAATGGTCGAGTATGCCCGTGCGCGTAAGGCCCGTGTGGTCTATCTCCCCTACTTCGACCCCGCACATGTGAAGGCGATCACCCGCGTGATGCCCGGAATCTTCGACAACCTCGAAGCCTCGTGGATGGTCATGGCCACCGTCGCCGACCTCGAAGCGATGTATCCCGGCGTGACCCCCGACCAGGCCTTCAAGGACCATATCCGCTTCCACTGCGGACGCTGTCTGGTGGTCGACCGCAAGAATCTGGTGATGCGCTTCTTCGACGGCGACTCGTCGTGGACGCTCCAATGCGACCCCACCGACATCCCCGAGTTCGACTGGGTCACCGGGGCCATCGCCGGCACCGTCCGCGCCCTCGCCGAGGGTTCGACCGACCCCGACGACATCATGGCCAAGGCCCAGGAGACGGCACACAGCCACCTGGCCTCGACACTCTGAATCCCCCTCACACCTACCCCCTCCCGTACACGATGAATTCACCGAAGACTACACTCGACCTCTCCATCTCGGCGGGGTTCATTGCGGTGCATCCCACCGCCCCCGAGATGCACAAGCGCATAACCTCGCGACGCCAGCGCACCCCCGCCGACACGGCCAAGGCCCTCGACGGGCTCCCCTTCACGGCGGTATACGACATCCTGCGCCTTGTGGCCCGCGAGGCGGTCGAGCGCGGCGACACACAGCGCGCCATCGCCGTCCTCTCGGATCTCGAACTCCACCTCGCGGCGCTCCCCGAGGCCGAGGCGGGACACACCCTCGACATCCGCGCCGCGCTGATGCAGGTGATCACGGCGCTCTACATCGTGGACGACCAGCAGTCCAAGGGGGCCGCGTCGGCAGCCGCCTCGACGCTCCACCTCCTGGCCCGGGCGCCGCGGCGCAAGGATGCCCCCTTCATGGAGGTGCTCGCCTCGCTCCTCTTTGACCTCGCCATCCTCCACTCCGCCGCGGGCGAGTACCGCCAGGCCGAGCGCGACATGGAGAAGTCCATCAAGCTCTACGAACGCCTCGCAAAGACTGATCCCGAGCGATTCGCGTCGACCGTCATCGATGCCCTCGCCGCCGCCACGCGCGTCTACCGCGATCGTGTGCGCCAGGCCGAGCTGCTCGCCCACTATCAGGCTGCCACCGTCCTCTACACCGCCGAGATGAAGGCCGGGGTCGAGGAGGCCGCCGACCGCCTGGCCGAGAGCCTCACCGCCGAGGGGGACACCCTCGCCCGCATGGGGCGCCACCGCGAGGCCATACAATATTATACACGCGCAATGAAGCTCCTGCGCCACATCGAGGGTGAGGAGCTTACCCTGCGTCAGCTGCGCCTCTCCCGTGCCCTCGGCGAGGCGATGCTGCGTATCGGCGCGATGAAGGATAAGGGCGTGCATCTGCTCAACACTATGCTCCACAAGGCCCTCAAACTCAATGCTCCCGACGAACACGCCCGCATCTCGGATCTCCTCGACGAGGCCAAGAAACCGTGGCTTGACATCCTCGGCCTCTGGCACAAGATGTTTCCCAAGTGAGCTATCTTAGCTATTATAGCTATAATAGCTAAGATAGCTATCATAGCGCCAAAATAG
>CAMWXQ010000022.1 GCA_947178235.1 uncultured Muribaculaceae bacterium | reverse complement strand
ATGAGGAGGAACACGTCACCACCGACGAGGACGAGCACACCGGTCTCGGCTTCGGTCGGGGATTCGTGATCGGTATCATCGTCGGCCTCGCCCTCGGTGCATGTGGCGTGTACTTCGCCCTCGACTACATCTACCCGACTGGCCGCACGATCGAGACCGAGGAGTCTGAGATGGTCGAGGAACTGCTCGCTCCCGCCGACACAATCGTGACCGAGACGGTCCCCCAGGATACAGCCACCGTCGAGGCTCCCGCACCCGAGCCCTCTGAAAACTCGGAAATCACCGAGACCCCTACCCCGGCTCCTGCCCCCACACCCGAACCAGCAAAGCCAGTCTACGACACCATCAAGGCGGGCTACCTGCTCCAAGCCATGGCGCGCAAGCACTATGGGCAGAAGATCTTCTGGGTGTACATCTACGAAGAGAACAAGGATGCCATCGGCAACCCCAACCGTCTGAATGCCGGCATGAAGGTGGTCATTCCCCCCGCCTCGAAATACGGCATAGATGCCTCCTCCAAAGAATCGGTCAAGAAAGCCGAGGAGAAGGAGCGGCAGATAATCAACAAATTCCCGAAATAATCGTCGACACAGGAGTGGGCTTGCCCCTCCTGTGTCCTTTTTATATCCTTAAACTATTCCATGAATCCGTTCATAGCCCTCGCGATGCTCGCCCCGGCGGTCGTGGGTGTATCGCCGACCGAGAAGGGGGTCACCGTTACACTCGACCCGCAGGCCGAGAATCAGCCGCGCCTCGTACGTCTCCAAGTCCTCGGGGATAAGATCATCCGCGTCTCAGCAACCCCTGACGCGACATTCGCCGACACCCCGAGCCTCGTGACAGTCCCGCAGACCGCCGAGGTCGACTATAAGGTTGTCGAGACCGACACCGCGGTCTCGGTCGTCACGCCCGCGCTCAGCGCATCGGTATCGCTCCCATCCGGCGCAGTCAGATTCTACGATGCCGATGGATCTCTGATTGCCGCCGAGGACAGCCGTTCGTTCTCACCCATCGAGGTCGAGGGACGACGCGGTTGGACCGTCACACAGAGCTTCCTCAATCTCGACGACGACGAAGGTCTCTATGGCCTCGGCCAGCATCAGAGCGATGAATTCAACTACAAGGGACTGAACGAGGAACTCTTCCAGTACAACACCAAAGTCTCTGTCCCCTTCATCCTCTCGACAGGCAACTACGGCATCCTCTGGGATTCCTACTCGCTCTGCCGTTTCGGCAATCCCGAACCATACAGGCAGCTCGGCGAGGTGTTCCGCATCTACGACGCCGACGGGAAACCGGGCGCTCTCACGGGTACATATACACCTGCCGGTGCCGCGGAGCCCTCGATTGTCCAAAGGGAGGATTCCATATACTTCGAGCACCTCATCCGCAAGGAGTTGAAACATGTCGTCAATCTCCCGCAGGATTTCCCCTACCCCGGGAGCCACGTCACATACACGGGCGAGATCGAAGCGCCCGAGACCGCCGACTACAAGTTCATACTCTACTACTCGGGCTACATCACCGTCACCATCGACGGCAAGGAGGTCGTGCCCGAGCGGTGGCGTACGGCTTGGAACCCCAATTCGTACAAATTCTCCGTGCCACTCACCGCGGGCAAGCGCGTACCCATCAAGATTGACTGGCAGCCCAACGGACAGGTAGCCTACTGCGGACTGCGCGCCTATGCTCCCCGCTCCGAGCGCGACCAGATGCAGATGACATGGTGGGGCGAGATGCAGGGCCAGGAGGACTACTACTTCATCGCCGGCGAGGACATGGACGACGTCATACACGGATACCGCACCCTCACGGGCAAAGCCCCCGTGATGCCCCGTTGGGCGATGGGCTACTGGCAGAGCCGCGAGAAGTACAATACCTCGGATCAAGTCTTGGAGACCCTCGCCGAGTTCCGCCGCAGGGAGATACCGATCGACAATATCGTCATTGACTGGCTCCACTGGCCGCAGGATTCGTGGGGGAGCCACGAATTCGACCCCAAACGATTCCCCGACCCGAAGGGGATGGTTGACTCGATCCACGCCATGCACGGCAGGGTGATGGTCTCGGTGTGGCCTAAATTCTACGTCACCACCGAACACTACAAGGAGTTTGACCGCAACGGATGGATGTACAAGCTCCCCGTGACCGACAGCATCCGCGACTGGGTTGGCCCGGGATACCTCGGCTCGTTCTACGACGCCTACGACCCCGGGGCGCGCAAGCTCTTCTGGTCGCAGATGAATGACCACTATGTCCCTCTCGGGTTCGATGCGTGGTGGATGGATGCCTCGGAACCGAATATCCGCGACTGTACCGACATACAGTATCGCAAGGACCTCATTACCCCGACCGCCCTCGGGCCCTCGACCCAGTACTTCAACGCCTACGGACTGATGAATGCCGAGGCGATCTACGACGGACAGCGTGGCGTCGACCCCGACCGACGGGTATTCCTTCTGACCCGATCGGGTTTTGCGGGACAACAGCGTTACTCGACCGCGACATGGAGCGGAGACATCGCCACCCGCTGGGAGGACCTCAAAGCCCAGATTTCGGCGGGGCTCAACTTCGCTGCCTCGGGAGTACCATGGTGGACAATGGACATCGGCGGCTTCTGTGTCGAGGACCGTTTCGTGAAGGCTCAGAAACTCTACGACAAGACAGGCGAGGTGAATCCCGACCTCGACGAGTGGCGCGAGCTGAATACCCGATGGTACCAGTTCGGAGCATTTGCACCGCTCTTCCGTGCCCACGGCCAGTGGCCCCGCCGCGAGGTGTTCAACATCGCCCCCGAGGGAGATCCCGCCTATGAGTCCATCCTATACTATACCCGCCTCCGCTACCGACTGATGCCATACATCTACTCGCTCGCGGGCATGACCCACTTCGACGACTACACCGTGATGCGCCCCCTCGCGATGGACTTCGCTGCGGATAAGAGCATCCGCTCCATCGGGGACGAATATATGTTCGGCCCCGCGCTGCTCGTGGCACCTGTCTACGAAAAGGGTGCCCGCTCGCGCGAAGTACGCCTCCCCGCGGGAGCCGTGTGGTACAACTTCTACGACGGCAAGGCCGTGGATGGCGGCGTGACGATCAATGCCGATGCCCCATACGGTCGCATTCCCCTCTTTGTCCGCTCGGGCGCCATACTCCCCGTCGGCCCCGCGATGCAGTGGAGCGACGAGAAGGCCGCCGAGGTCATCGACCTCTATGTCTACGCGGGTTCGGACGGATCGTTCACGCTCTACGAGGACGAGAATACCAACTATAATTACGAGCGCGGAGCCTATGCCACAATCCCGATGATCTATGACGATGCGACCCGCACACTGACCATCGGCGAGCGCAGCGGTTCGTTCCCTGGGATGCTCGGCGAGCGCACATTCAATATTATATATATAAGCCCCTCCGCACCTGTCGGATTCGACGGAGGCGCAAAGGGGCAGACGGTCCGATACGACGGCACGGCCCTCAGCCTACGGCTGTGAGTTCGATGTCGAATATGAGCGTGGAGCCTCCGGGGATACCGGGGACTCCACGCTTGCCGTATCCCTGCTCGGCAGGCAGGTAGAGTTCCCAGCGGTCGCCGACGTGCATCTGTTGGAGCGCGATTATCCATCCGGGGATAAGCTCGCGCAGACGCAGAGGGACGGGAGCGCCCCCGCGCGAGGTGTCGAATTGCTTGCCATTTATGAGACGTCCCGTGTAGTGTACCACGACGACACTGTTGCGGTTGGGGACGGGAGCCGAGGGGTTTCCCTTCTTGATTACCTTATAGTAGATGCCTTTGTCGAGGGGGAGGACACCCTCCTCGCGGCTCTTCTCGCGCAGCCACTCGCGGTTGCGTTCAATCTGTTCCTGTTTGGGCATGGGTATGATATTTGGGGTACTTATTGTATCCGCAAAGATAACACTTATCTCCCGAACCGACAAGAATCTGTAACAAAATCCGAGCCTGTAACATCTTTGCAACAAAATATTTACAGCACTGTAACACTGACTATCAGCGTGTTACGTCACACTCTAGTCATTTTGTTTCAGTTTGTAATTCTTTTTACGTCCACAAAGTTGCGGACGGAGGATATAGTTCTTAACTTTGCAATGTCAGGAAGGGACAACGGTCCCGAAGACAACGAAAACAGACAGTGCAACACCAACCCCACATAAAAAAACATTCCACTATGGCTACTCAGGCTTTTCAGAACAAACTCATGGCTCTCCAAGCAAATATGCTCAACTTCGCGTTCATGCTCACATCTGATCGCGACAACGCATATGACCTGCTCCAGGACACCATGCTGAAAGTCCTCGACAGCGAGGAGAAGTATGCCGAGAATGTCAACTTCAAGGGATGGGTGTTCACCATCATGCGCAACATCTTCATCAACAACTATCGCCGCGCCGTCCGCAACGCTACGGTTGTTGACCAGACCGAGGACCTCTACCACCTCAACATCTCGCAGGACTCCGGTCTCGCGACCCCCGAGGGTGCACTGAGCGCAGGGGAGATCACCACCGCCATCCAGGAGATGCCGAAGGAGTACAGCGAGCCCTTCTCGCTCTACGTCTCGGGTTACAAGTACGAGGAGATCGCCAAGGAGCTCTCCCTCCCCCTCGGCACCGTGAAGAGCCGCATCTTCTTTGCCCGCAAGCGCCTCCAGACCCGCTTCGCCGACTACCGCTGAGAAGCCCGCTCTCCTCTCCCCCCCTCACCACATTGCACTCAACCTTACACAACACCGACTATTTGACAGGTTCAAAGTAGAGATATTATTTCCATCGCATCACGACAAACACACAAAATATCACCCCCGCCCGAGCCGATGCTCAGACGGGGGTGATATTTTATCCGGTCAGTGGAGGATCAGAAGAGCCATGCTGCAGAGATAGTCCAGTAGCGGTTCTTGCCCTTGATGGCAGTTGCGCCAACGGGCAGGTCGCCGCCGAGCTTGTTGATGGTCTTCATGGTGTTGGTGAGGCCGAGACCATAGCGGGCGCTGATGTCGAGGTGCTTCACGAGCTGAACGCCGATGCCGAAGTTGAGGGCCCAGTCGACCTCCTTGTTCTTGTAAGCCTCATCGATAGCCTTCTTGCTTGTGAGGAAGGATACGCTGGGGCCGACAGCGAGGTAGGGGGTCACGAAATTACCGACTGCGGGGAGCGAGAGATTGTATCGGAGGTTGAGGGGAATCTCGATGTAGTCACGGTCGTTCTTGGTGAGGTTCTGCTGGGCCATGAACGACGAGTTGCGGCGGACATACATGGCCGAGAGGTCGAAACCGATTCCGATGACGGGGACGCGGAACTCGGTCATGAGACCTGCTGTCCAGCCTGTGCGGTTCTTGGCGTCAAAGGTGCTTGTGTCGAAGTGCATCTCATTGACGGTGAGGCCCACACGGGGACCGAACTTGAACATGCCGCCGGCCTGGGCCGATACGGAACCGAACACAGCCATGACGGCCACGAGAAGAAGGGTCTTGATAGCTTTCATTTCTCTCTGTGTGTTGTGTGATGGATTGGGGGTTTGTTTATGTTGATTGTTTATTTTCGGGGTTCGAACTCGATGAGGGCTGCTTCGGTGCCTACGACGTCGCCGGGCTTCACGAACACCTGGCGCACCGTTGCGTCGGCATCGGCCTCGACATCGTTCTCCATCTTCATAGCCTCGTAGGTGAGGATGTGATCACCCTTCTTTACCTGCGAGCCGGGCTTCACGTTGACGGCGAGCACCTTGCCACCCATCGGGGCGGTCAGCACGGGGCCTTCGACCGGGAGGAATTCCACAGTCACCTCGGCTACTGCCTCGGCAGTCTCTGCTGCGGCTTCGGCCTGTTTCTTGGCAGCCTCCTCGGAGCGGCGCTTGCGCAGGAATCCATTGGCGACGTTGGGCAGGAGCTCGACGAGCAGCATCTCCTCGGTGTTGGCGGCGAGGGGCGAGCCGAACTCGGTTACGGGATTGTCGGGGCGGCGATAGGAGGAGACGTCATAGGGCTTCTCGATGGCCGAGCCGGTGATCTTCTCGCGGAAGGCGGGATCGATGGGCACGGGGGTATGGCCATATTCACCCTTGACGAGCGAGATGAACTGGTTGTTGGTCGTCGTGTAGTCTGGCTTGCCGTTCTTGCGGTCGAGGGCGACGAGCACTGCCTGGCTGCCGACGATCTGACTGGTGGGGGTCACGAGCGGAATCAGACCGGCATCGCGGCGCACCATCGGGATCAGCTTCATGGCATCTTCGAGCAGGTCCTCGCTCTTGAGCTGTTTGAGCTGGGCGACCATATTGGAGTACATTCCGCCGGGGACCTCTGCATTCTTCACCAGTTCGTTCGGTTTGGGGAAGTTGAAGTAAGCCTCGATCTTGTGGCAGCAGTCGAGCAGGGCCTCCTCATCGCCGGCGAGCGCAAACTCGATGGCTGAGTCGAAGAGTGCGGCAACCTCTGCAGGCAGCGTGTCTTTGAGGGGGTCGAACGCCTTGGGGAATGAGTCCTTGTTGAGGTCGTAGGGCGCAAGCTCCTTGCGTGCCTCGTAGAGTTGGGCACGGATGCGGCCGACAGCCTCCATGTTGACCTCGACCTCGACGCCCATGCGCTGACAGAAGATATAGATGAGTTCGACGGCGGGAGCAGCCGAACCCTCGGCGAACCACCATATATTGGTATCGAGGATGTCGACACCGTTGATGATAGCCATCAGCGAGGATGCGAGGCCGTATCCGGGTGTGCAGTGGGTGTGGAAGTCCACGGGGACCTTCACGGCGCCCTTCAATGCTGCGATGAGCTCGCCGGCACGCGAGGGATTTACGAGGCCGGCCATATCCTTGAGGGTGATGATCTTGGCGCCGAGCTCCTCCATCGCCTTAGCCTTTCCGACGAAGTATTCGGTGGTGAAGATCTTCTCGGGCTCCTTGTGTCTGAGGCCGAACATACCTTTGAGCTTGCCGAACATACCCGTCGGGGTCTCCTCTGTGGGCTTGGGATCGACGGTATAGCACACAGCGCCGTCGGCGATGCCCCCGAGCTGATTGATGAGTCGGATCGACTCCTTGACATTGTCGATGTCGTTGAGCGCATCGAAGATACGCATGATGTTGAGGCCGTTTGCAATCGCCTCCTTATAGAATCCTTCGAGGACGGTGTCGGGATAAGGGACGTAACCGAAGAGGTTGCGGCCGCGCGAGAGGGCCGAGAGGAGCGAGATCGGTTTCGGGCCCTTGGAGTCCATGGCCTTGGATATGATGCGCAGGCGCTCCCACGGAGACTCGTCGAGATAGCGCATGACCGAATCGGGTACGGCCCCACCCCACACCTCCATGATGTGGAAACGGGCATCCTCGTATAACGGGAGCAGTCTGTCGATGGTTGCCTGGCTCATGCGGGTGGCGAAGAGCGACTGCTGTCCGTCACGCAGGGTGAGGTCGCGCAGTCTGAGGCGTGGACGATTGATAGTTGTGGCCATAGTTCAAGTGTCGTTTACGTGGTTTATAACTGTGGCAAATTTAATTAAAAAATTCTGATTAAAGAAATTTTTCAGTAAATAATTCAGTGGCCAACCTGCCCCCTCGGTAGGGGCGCAATACATTGCGCCCGCATCAAGTTGTAGGGACATGCCTTCGGCATGTTGACGTATCACGTTGATCCACAACGCATACATGCCAAAGGCATGTCCCTACAATTTGGCGTATCACGTTGATCCACAACGCATACATACCGAAGGTATGTCCCTACAATTTGGTGCCTCTCAGCGTACGAAGGGATTGGTGCGGAGTTCGTCGCCGATGGTGGTTTCCTCGCCGTGGCCGGGGAGGACGACAGTCTCGGGCGGGAGGGTGAGGAGACGGCGACGGACCGAACCCACGAGGGTGGCAAAGTCGCCGCGCGGGAGGTCGGTACGCCCGATCGAGCCCTTGAAGAGGGCGTCGCCGGTGATGACAAAGCCGCTCTCGGGACAGTAGAGCGCAATGCTGCCGGGCGAGTGGCCGGGGACGGCGATGACCTCCATCGTCTCGTCGCCGAGACGGATAGTGTCGCCGTCACGGAGGGTCACGTCGATGCCCGTGTCCTCGACATCGAGAGGCAGGCCATACGAGCGGACAGTGTCGCGCAACGAGAGACCGAGAAACTCATCCTCGGCCCCCGCCTTGACTTTGAGCCCATAGCGGTCGCGCGTCCATGCGTCGCCGAAGATGTGGTCGAGGTGCATGTGCGTGTTGATGAGCTGCGTGGGGCGCAGTCCGTTGCGTTCGATGAAGTCGGCGAGCGCCTCGCGTTCGCGGTTGTCGATCATGCCAGGGTCGACGATGGCCGCCTCGCGCGATTCGGGATCCCACACCACATAGGTGTTGATGCCGAACATATTGAAGATGAATCTGCTGACTTTCATAATTCTACGTATATGACCTCCTTCCCCTCGAAGTAGGGGTCGGTGAAATAATCCGTGAGGGGCACATCGACCTTGGGACGCTTGACGCGGCCGAGCTCGGTGCGCAGGTCGCCACCTTTGAGACAGATGAGGCCGTTGGGGATGCGCGACTTCTTGGTCGTGTGGTCTATGAGGCGTGCCGAAATCTTCACGAGCTCGTCGAGCTGCATGACGGCGCGCGAGACAACGAAGTCGAATTTCTGATGACACTCCCCGCTGTCGCCGTGCTGAAAGGTCACGTTTTCGAGACCGATCGCCGTGGCGATCTCCTGGGCGACCTTGATTTTCTTGCCGATGCGGTCGATGAGGTGGAAACGGCACTCGGGCCACAGGATTGCGAGGGGAATCCCGGGGAAACCGCCGCCGCAGCCGAGGTCGATGAATCGCGTCCCCTCGGCGGGGGTGAAGAAGAAGGCGATGGCCAGTGAGTGGAGTATATGGTGGGAGTAGAGATTGTCTATATCCTTGCGTGATATGACATTGATGCGCGCATTCCACTCGGGATACAGGGTGCCGAGTGCCGCGAACTGCTCGCGCTGACGGTCGGTGAGGTGGGGGAAGTATTTGAGTATCTCGTCCATAATCGTGATTTTTCCGTATGCAAAATTAAGCCTTATCGTGGAGAAATTGTTATATTTGCAGATAAATTATTCTCAACAAATGGTAAAAATCGGAAAATACAACCGCTTGAAGGTGGTGAAGAATGTCGATTTCGGTGCCTATCTCGATGGCGGCGAGGCAGGTGAGATACTGCTCCCCTCGCGATACATCGGCACCGTGCTCCACCCCGGCGACGAGATAGAGGTGTTCATATACCGCGACAATGAAGGGCGACTGATAGCCACGACCGAGAAGCCGTTCGCCGAGGTCGGCGAGTTCGCTTTTCTCCAAGTGACGGATGTCAACCGCACAGGGGCCTTCCTCGACTGGGGACTCATGAAGGAGCTGCTGCTCCCGTACAGCGAACAGACCATGCGCCTCAGCCGCGGGATGATCATCCCGGTCTACCTCTTCCTCGACGATCCCTCGAAACGTCTCCTCGCCTCGGCCAAGAT